>JASFZA010000109.1:0-3604 GCA_045046715.1 Candidatus Izemoplasma sp. | reverse complement strand
AATATAGTAAGTGTTTCCTATTGTTAAACCTAAATGACTAATTTGGACATCAGTTGAAGCATCAATTCTTCTTACACAAGCGACTTGAGTTGTTGCATCACTTTCCCAAAGCGCCATATTCGGATGTCTTAAAGAGCCTTCAGCTCCGCCAACTTTTAAATCTAAGGTAACTTTTGCAGAGGTTGCTACAAATTTAAACCAGCGGGTATAGTTTGGTCCATTTTCCCAGCAACTGCCTTTTAAACCATCAGCAGAGGCAAACATGGTAGTATATGCAGCATTTGCGGAACAGTTATTAGTTGAATGAGTTATTGTAATAGCACCAGCAACGTGGTCATAAGTTGCTTGATTATCAATGCACAATGTAAAAGTACCCTGATATCCTCCTCCCACATAATTATCTACAGAGATATAATAGGTATTTCCGATAGTTAAACCTTCATGGCTAATTTGAACATCAGTAGAAGCATCAATTCTTCTAACACAATTTAATTGAGTTGTAGCATCAGACTCCCAAAGCGCCATATTTGGGTGTCTCATAGAACCTTCAGCTCCGCCAACTTTTAAATCTAAATTAACGTATACAGTTGTTGCTACAAACTTAAACCAAACAGTATAGTTTGGCCCGTTTTCCCAGCAACTGCCTTTTAAACCATCTGCTGTTGCATTAATTGTAGTGTAAGCAGCATCTGGAGAACAATTATTACTAGAATGATTTATAAGAGTTGCTGCAGCTGTATTATCATTAACAGGCTGACTAAAAAGAATACTTGTTAATAAAATATTAATTGTTAAAAAAAGTAATTTAAATTTCATAACTTATATATTGTTAGGTAATTAGTTGCAATTTACGAAATAAGTAGTTAACGGTTTCGAAATTGAAAAAATACTTACCAAAAATAAGGAAAAATACTTACTCCTATCAATATTTGGAACAACTTACTATGGCTTAAACGAAAACTTAAGAGAAGAAGTAAATTATGTTTAGAAAATTATTTGATTATACCTTCTTTTAGTGCATGTCGGACTAATTCAACAGTATTTTTTAAATTTAGCTTTTTGATGATATTTCGCCTATGTGATTCTACAGTTCTATCACTGATGTATAATTCTTTACCGATTTCTTTATTGGTATGTCCTTTGCTTATTGATTTAATTACTTGAATTTCACGTGTAGATAAACTTGAATTGAGAGTTTTTTCTTTATTTAATAGAAGTTTAATAAGTTTTAGAGAAACCTCATTGCTGTAATATTTTTCTTTTTGGTAAACTGTTTTGATTGCTTCAATTAATTTTTCTCGATTAGAATCTTTTAAGATATAACCTAAGGCTCCTGCTTTTGTCATTTTCATAATATAGGCATCCTCAGTATGCATAGTCAGCGCTAAAATATTTATAGAAGGATAATGTTGGGTTATTATTTCTGTAGCTTCAATCCCATTCATTTCAGGCATTGTAATATCCATTAAAATAATGTCAACATTGTCTGACTCTTTATGGAGATAATCTAATGCTTCTTTTCCATTTCCACATTCGCCAACAACAGTGATGTTAGAGGTTGTGTTTATAATGGATTTTAGCCCGTCTCTAATTAACTTATGATCATCTACTAATAAGACTTTAATTTCTCTCATCGAATATTTAATTTAAATGAATGGGAAAGGCGATGTCGAATTCAGTTCCATTATCTATTGTACTGTTAATCTTTATATTTCCTTTAAAGGAGTCAATTCTAGTTTTTATATTTTTTAAACCATGTCCTTTAAATAGTTCTAAATCGTTAATGTTAAATCCTATACCATTATCTTTTAAGTTCAAAATAATATGTTCTTTGTTGTTTTCTAAGTCAATATTAACTTCTGTTGCTCCACTATGCTTAATACTGTTGTTTATAAACTCTTGTATAATTCTAAAAATAGAAATCTCTAATGATTTAGTCATTTTTGGAAAATCATTACTGTAGTTAAAAATGAGTTTAAAATCGAGGTTATAAACATTAGATTGAAGTTCTTTAATTGCCTTTATTAATCCATATTCTTGTAAAACGAGAGGTAATGTGTTGAAACAAATCCTTCTTAAATCTTTAATAGCATTTTGTAAAATTTCAGGAATTACTTTTAACTCGTTATTAATATCTTTATTTTGAGAATGATTTGCTTTCAAACTTTCAAGTTGAAGTTTTATGGCCGCTAAAGATTGACCAACGCCATCGTGTAAATCTCGAGATATTCTTTCTCTTTCTTGCTCTTGTGTTTCAATAGTCTTTTTTAGTAATAATTGATTCATTTTACTTCTTTCAGTAATATCTTTAATAATTGCTTGGTAACTAATTGTTTCACCATAACTGTTGGTTATCTTATTTGCAGATAGTAGACAGTTTTTAATTTCATTATTTTTTCCATAGACTTGACATTCAAAGTTATTAATGATTCCTGTTGATTTTAGTTTTTCAATAATTTGTTTAGCATCATTCTTGTCTTTAATTATGTTCTTAATCGAAACTAAATTTAATGGGTTGTTTTCAGTTGCGAATAAATTCATCGAAGCTTTGTTATAATCAATAACTCTTCCTCTCTGATCGAATAACAAAATTGGATCAGAAGAGTCAGCGAAAACTTTTCTATATTTAATATTCAGCTTATTATTTTGTTCTTTAAGGTGATATAAATGATAAGCATTTTCTATTGTTAATTTTAAATCATAATCATTCCATGGCTTGGTAACATAACTGTAAACTCTACCTTTGTTAATAGAGTCAATAACAGCATCAATATCAGTATAGCCTGTTAGTAAAATTCGAATAGGATTAGGGTGGATATCTAAAATTGATTCAAAAAAATCAATCCCAGTTTTTCCTGGCATTCTTTGATCAGAAATAACAACTTCAATCGGAGCGGTTTTTAATACCTTCAATCCTTCATCAGCAGATGTTGCTGTGTAGATTTCAAATTGCCGCCTAAAAGAGGCTTTAAAAGCGTTTAGATTACCAACTTCATCATCGATGTATAATACTTTAATTTTCTCCATTAATTTTTTTAGTTATAGGGATTTTAATAATTAGTTCTGTCCCTTCGTTAATTTCTGAATTTATTTTGATTTCTCCATTATGACTGTCAATAATACTTCTTACAATTGATAATCCAAGACCTGTTCCATCACCAACATCTTTTGTGGTAAAGAAAGGTTCAAATAATTTGTTTTTTATTTTTTCAGGTATTCCAATACCATTATCTTTTATTGTTATAGATACAAATCCATTATCAGTAGTTGTAAAAATATCAATAACTCCATCAGAATTATTCATATCTTTTTTATGAATGGCATAGATGGCATTATCAATAAGATTCATAATCATTTGATTGATTTTTCCAGGGTTACATTCTGTAGGGGGAAGCTTCTCTAATGTTTTCTTTATTTTAATTCCATCTAATTTATTCTTAATTAAAATCAGGGTAGATTCTATTCCTTCGTTAATGTCTGCTTGTTTTAAGTCACCTTCATTTGCTTCATGTGTCAATATTAGCAATGACGCGCTTCCTTTATCGCCACAACTACACTCTTTTTGTGATAAACTTGAAATGCTTATGTTATTATTTCCCAAGAT
>JASFZA010000108.1:0-10172 GCA_045046715.1 Candidatus Izemoplasma sp. | reverse complement strand
AAGTAAAGCAATAATACTAAAAATAAATGCAATATAAATAAAATCTTCCATGCGTTATCTCCTCCAAGTATTTATTTTTATATTTTAAATATTATATCATACAAGCGTTTACATATCCATTAAAAAAAACGATTAATACCTTTTCATAATCCTATAAACAAAATAATGTAAGAAATATCAAATTATATTATCAATACAAACACTTTTTTGTTATAATAGAATAGATTTTAAAGAGGTGAAAATATGAACTATATCCAAATCGCTATCGATGGTCCTGCTGGGGCTGGTAAAAGTACAGTAGCTAAGCTCTTATCTAAGAGACTTGATTTTATATATATCGATACAGGAGCAATGTATCGAGCAATAACATTAAAAGCTATCAATATGAAAGTAGATTTAAATGAAGAAGATCAATTTGATTTTTTAGAGCAAACATCATTTACTTACACTGGAAGTACTTTATTAATGGATGGTAAAGACATTAGTGGAGCAATAAGAGGTAATGAAGTTTCAAGTAATGTTTCAATGGTTTCATCTCACTACTGCGTGCGAGAAAAACTTGTTGATATTCAGCAACAAATGGCAAAAAATAGAAGTGTTGTTATGGATGGTAGAGATATTGGGTACGTTGTACTACCTGATGCAAAATATAAGTATTACGTAACAGCTTCAATTAAAGAACGAGCTAGTAGAAGATACAAAGATAACTTAAATCGCGGAATTAAAGGCGATTTAGATGCTATCGAAAAAGATATAGAACGAAGAGATTATTTAGATCAAACGAGAGCACATAATCCCCTAAAACCTGCAGAAGATGCGATTATTATCGACACATCTGATTTATCAATTACCCAGGTTGTAGAATTTATTGCTAAAAAAATCAGAGAGGGCGAAAATCATGGATTTTAAAGTCAAGAGAGTAAGAGTTGGGGAAAAAGTAGAGGGAATTGTATATAAAGTTACTAAGGAAGCAGTTTATGTTGATTTTGGAGCGTTTACTGAGGGAACGATTTATACTAAAGGACTATCACTAGATCCAATCGAATCATGTCTAGACGTTGTTGAAGAAGGTCAACCTTTAGAAGCAATTGTTAAAAAAGTAGATATGGAAAACGGTACTATCTTATTATCAAGACTAGACCTTTTAAGAAAAGAAAAGTTTTCAAACTTCATTGCTAGTCGCGGTGAACAAAAAACGATTAGCGCTAAAGTTGTTAAAATAGTAAATGGTGGATTAGTTTTAAGAAGCCAAGGAATTGAATTATTTATGCCATTATCACAAATTTCAGTTAAAATGGTTGATCCTAAAGATTATTTAGATCGTACTTTAGACGTTGAAATTATTGAGATTAAAGGTAAAAAAGTTGTTGTTTCACATAAAGTTGTTGAACAAAAACTTTTAAAAGTACAAGCATATGAAGAGTTTACTACATTTAAAGTTGATCAAGTATTAACTGGTACGATAACTAAAATTATGCCTTTTGGTGCTTTTGTAAAATTTGAATATAATGAAGGACTGCTTCACATATCACAAATCTCACACCACCGTGTTGAGAATGTAAGTGACGTTTTAAATGAAGGCGACAAAGTTGAAGTTAAAATTATTAAAATTGATAAAAAACGTTTATCACTTTCAGTAAAAGCGTTACTAAAAACTCCATGGGAGATTTTTAGTGAGGCACACAACCAAGGTGATGAAGTTGAAGGTAAAGTATTCCGTAAAACTGGAAACTCAATGTTAATCGAAGTAGCAAAAGATGTTATTGGGATGATTTCTAAAAATGACTATTCATGGGATCCTCGTGAAAATTACGCTGGAACTGTAGAAGTTGGCGATACTGTATCATTAAAAATCACAATCCTTAATCCATCTGGTCGTAAAATTACATTATCAAAAAAACATTTAGCTTATAACCCGTGGAATGACGTTACAGTTAAACTAAATGATGAAGTTATGGGAACAGTTAAAGAATTCCAAGATCGCGGTGCGATCTTAACAATTCAAGGTGTTAATGCATTTTTACCAATATCTGAAATTACTGACAAACATATTAATCAAGTTAATGAAGTATTAAACATTGATGATGCATTAAATGTTGTTATTACTAAATTAGATAAAAGAATGTGGAAAATGGTTGTTTCTGTTAAACAGTTAGCAGAGAAAAAAGACCGTGACGAATATAACGAATATTTAAAAACAGAAGAAAAAGCACAAAATGTAACACTAGGTGATTTATTTAAAGATCAACTAGAAAAAATGAAAAAATAAATGAGGCTGGTATTATGTTGCCAACAGTTGCAATTGTCGGACGCCCAAATGTAGGTAAGTCGACACTATTTAACCGTATCATTGGAGAAAGATTATCAATTACTGATGATCAACCTGGAATTACTAGAGATAGAATATACAGCAAAGGTGAATGGTTAACAAAAGAATTTAATATTATTGACACAGGAGGTATCGATTTTAACGATACTCCTTTTATCCATGAAATAAAAAGTCAAGCTGAAATAGCAATTGCTGAAGCTGACGTTTTAATTTTCATGTGTGATATTAGAACGGGTATTACCGATGATGATTTATATATTGCAAGAATGCTTTATAAATCGGGTAAACCAATTATTTTAGCAATCAATAAAGCAGATGATATCTCATTAACAGATATGCTTTATGAGTTTTACAGTTTAGGTCTAGGCGACCCAATCGCAATTAGTTCAACTCATGGTGTTGGTCTTGGAGATATGCTTGATGAAGTAATTAAAGTATTACCGGAAATTGAAGATGTTGAATATGAACCTAACCGAATTAGATTTTCTTTAATCGGAAGACCAAATGTTGGTAAATCATCTTTAACAAATGTTCTTTTAGGTGAAAAACGAGTTATTGTTTCCGAAATTGAAGGAACAACAAGAGATGCAATCGATAGTATGTTTACGAAAGATGGTCAAGACTACGTTGTTATTGATACAGCTGGTTTACGTAAAAAAGGTAAAGTTTATGAAAATGCTGAAAAATATAGTGTTTTACGAGCTTTAAGTGCCATTGATCGAAGCGATGTTTGTTTAATATTAATTGATGCTGAAACGGGAATTCGTGAACAAGATAAAAGAATTGCTGGATACGCAGTCGATGCTGGTAAAGCTATTGTCCTTGTTGTTAATAAATGGGATACAGTTGATAAAGATACAAAAACAATGAATCGCTGGGAAAAAGAACTACGTTCTCACTTCCAATTCATTAGTTATGCACCAATTGTATTTTTAAGTGCATTAACCGAAAAAAGAATTAACACACTATTCCCGATAATCCAAAAAGCTTTCGTAAGTTATACAAGACGAGTTCAAACATCAGTTCTTAACGATGTTATTTCTGATGCATTTTATATCAATCCACCAAAAATGCATAACGGGCAAAAACTTAATGTATTTTATGCAACACAAGTTGCAACGCGTCCACCAACATTTGTATTGTTTGTTAATGATACAGATATTATGCATTTTAGTTACGAACGTTATATTAAAAACCGTTTACGTGAGTCATTTGATTTTGAAGGAACAACGATTAAGTTATTACTAAGAAAGCGTGATTAATATGAAAATAACAGTAATTGGTGGCGGGTCATGGGGACTTGCATTATCAAAAGTGTTATCAGATAATAATCATCTTGTAAAAGTATTTGATATTAATGAAAAAATCGTTAATAAAATTAACGAGCTTCATATCTGTTTACAACTTAACGCTGACATCCCAAAAGACATTACGGCTACAACTTCAATTGAAGAAGCAATGGACTTTTCTGATGTATTATTATTTGTAATTCCAACAAAAGTTTTAAGAACTGTAATTACTAATGCACTACCACATATTAAAGAACCAAAACTGATAATTAATGCTGCAAAAGGGATTGAACCCTCAACATTTCTAAGAATATCTGAGATATTTGATGAAATGTTTCCAAAAGATTTATTAAAAGGATTTGTTGCACTTTCAGGTCCAAGTCATGCTGAAGAAGTTATTAAAGGTAATACCACATTAATTACTGCTTCAAGCACAAATATTGATGATGCTAAGTTTGTTCAAGACTTATTTCACAATACAGAATATTTTAGAGTTTACACATCAGTAGATCTAAAAGGTGCTGAACTTGGGGGAGCATTAAAAAATATCTTTGCTCTTGCTTCAGGGATATTGTCAGGTAAAGGTCTTGGTGACAATGCCCGAGCTGCGTTAATCACAAGAGGGTTACATGAAATGAGTAAGTTTTATGAATCTTACGGGGCAAATCCACGCTCTATTACTGGATTAACAGGTATTGGAGATTTAATTGTTACTTGCACAAGCCCTCACTCAAGAAACTTTCAAGCGGGATTTAAAATCGGAAACGGAAAAGATTTAAAAGAAACTTTAAACTCAATGACAATGGTTGTTGAGGGAATTAGAACTTGTGAAGCTGCTTATTTTTATGCAAAAGAACATAATATTGATACACCGATAATAAATGCAGTTTACGATATTATTTTTAATAAACGTGAACCAGAACTTGCATATAAAAAGCTTCTTGAAAGATCGAAAAATTCTGAATAGTTTTATTGAAAACGCTATTGTCTAGTAGGCAAGCCAATATATAATAATTAACACAAATTTTAAATAATTTGTGTTTTTTAATATCAAAATCCCAATAATCCTTGCAATAGAGCCAATAAGTTGCTATACTATAGTTAGAAAATTTGAAGAGGAGGTAATATTTATGAATAAAACAGAATTAGTTTCAAGAGTTGCTGAAGTTTCAGGTTTAACAAAGAAAGATTCTGAACTTGCATTAAATTCTATGTTAGGTGCTATTCAAGAATCATTAGTTTCAGGGGAAAAAGTTGTATTAACTGGATTTGGAACATTTGAAGTTCGTGATCGTAAAGCTCGCGTTGGACATAATCCAAGAACTGGTGAATCAATCTCAATTCCTGCACAAAAATCTCCTGCATTTAAAGCTGGTAAAGTTTTAAAAGACGCAGTTAGATAATTACACATAATATTTAAAAAAAATATCACTTAATAGTGGTATTTTTTTTCATTTTATGCTATTTTTTTTATATAAAGAATGTGGAGGTTTGCTATGGGCTTAGAAAAGTATAAAACGATAGGTGATGGATTAAGTGAATCGATATTTTTGGCAGCTTTAAACGATGATTGTCTGTTTATAGCGCAATACTACGAAGATGGAAACTCAGTAAAAATCCTTGATTCAAGAAATCAATCATTGCTACATTACGCAGTTAGAAATAAAAGCTACAATGCAGCAAAGTTGTTACTTGAAGTCGAACTTGATGTTAATGCAAAAGATCTATTTTTAGATACACCACTTCATATTGCCTCATATATGGGTAGTTATGAAATTGTTCGTTTGTTAATTGAAAATAATGCTGATGTTGATGCTTTAAATAATATTTTAGAAACACCACTTCACCAAGCAGCTAAAAAAGGTGTTGTTGATGTTCTTGACTATTTAATTAACGCAGGAGCTTCAATTTACGCAGTTGATGAGAAACATACTTCTGTAATGCAAAATGCTGTTAAAAGTAAAAAAATCAAGGCTGTACAGTATTTGATTGATAAAGGTGTTGTGTTAAATTCGCTTGACTTAAGAATGCAGTCAACGTTACATATTGCTGCTAAGTTTTCGACAGTAGATATTCTTTTATTGTTAATTGATAGTGGATTGAATCCATATATTAAAAACCAATATAATGAAACACCGCTTCACTACGCAATCGATCATCCATTTTATGAAATGGTCCAAGCGCTACTTAATTCTGGATTAACTAGTTATGACAAATCAAAATTAAACAAATCACCATATGACAAAGCAATTGAAAAACATAACTATGAAGCTATTGAACTGTTTAATCGTTTGAAAAACGATAAAACATATCAATCGAAATTAAAGATATGTCCGTTATCATTTTCAATTATTATGAATGAATTTGATCGGGCTGATACGTTAATTGAAATTGCTAAGGATTTAAATAAAAAAGATATCTTTGAAAACACACCAATCTTTTATGCGATAATGAATAATGAAGAATACTTAGTAAAAAGACTACTTGCTAAAAATGCAAAGATTACTAATGTTGATAGCAAGGGTTATGATGCTATCTATTACGCGACACTTATTTCTAACTTAGAGATAATTAAACTAATCCAAGAGTTAGATGTTGATTATAGTAAAATTTACAATGGTTATACTGTCCTTGAACATGCCCAGTTTAATCGTAATAGTGAAATAATTGAACAATTAAAAAAAGGCCTGAATTAATTCAAGCCTTTTACTTTGCTTAAAGTTCTAAAAACATAAAGTATGTTACGAGTCCATTTACAATCATATGCATTGATACAACAACAAAGAAATTTCTTTTTGAGATATAATAAGTAAACCCAAGACCTAGTCCTAAAGCAAAATAGTATATAATTTGCGCTGGATTATCACCTAAAACGTGAACTAGTCCAAAAGTAAATGAACTAAGGACAATTACAAAGAAAGCTCGAAAGATAGAAAGTTGTTTTTTCTTTTTACCACTAAACACATTGAATAACGCTTTTCTAAAAAACAGTTCTTCAACAAGTGGCGCAAAGATTACGGTTGATATGACAATCGATAACTGATCAAACCAATCACCGTTAAAAATTCGTTCAATGGCTTCTTGGTTTTCTGCTGGTTCATCACCAACAATTGCAAACAAGATTATCACACTAGCAACTGCCCCAGCAAACATAATAAATAAACCTAAAATGATATAACCAATTGATTGATCAATTCGACTAAAGAATAATTTAAATTGTTCTAATAGGTAATCTTTAAAGAAAACTAAATAAACAGTAAATAATAATAAGTACCAAGCAAGGTTACTTATCGCGTCAAATTTAACTGATGTTCGGCCAACATTGTTAAGCAAACCATCAAAGCTAAATAGTAAAATTATCTGAACAATAATTAATAATATTAAACTTAAAAAGTAAAATAGGATTATTGAAAAGTCAGGATGTTTTTTTGTCATGTTCTTCACCTCATTAAAAATTATATCACAAAACTATATTATTTATACTACTAAATAATATTAAATACACCTCTTATTATTTGACATCAAGGGGAAAATTATGTATTATAAAACAAGCCAAGAAACATTTAGTATATTTTTATAGATAAGGGTGATAATTATGGCAAAAAAATCATTTGCAGTAATCGGTATGGGAAGATTTGGAATAAGTGTAACAGAAGAGCTAATCGCAAGAGGTGCTGATGTATTAGTTATTGATAAGAACGAAGAAAGAATCGCACAAATCAGTAAGATTGCAACACACGCTGTTGTATTAAATACATCTGATGTTGAAGCATTAAAAGAAGTTGGAATTCAAAGTATCGACCACGTAATCGTAGCAATCGGTAAAGATATTGAAAATTCAATTTTAACAACATTAATACTAAAAGAACTTGGTGTAGCAAAAGTAACAGTTAAAGTTCAAAATGAGTATCACGCTAAAGTAGTTGAGAAACTAGGAGCAGATGAACTTGTTCAACCAGAACAACAAACAGGTAGAAGACTTGCAAGAAGACTTGTCGCACATAATCTACTTGAATATTATGATTTAAATGAAACGCATAGTTTTATTGTTGTTGAATCAACTAAGAAAATTAAAGGGTCAACAATTATTAACTTAGATGTGCGTAATAAATATGGAATAAATGTCGTAGCTATAAGACGAGGGAAAGATATTGTAATTCCTACTCCTGACGAAGTTATTATATCTAAAGATCAATTACTACTGGTTGGTAGTAATGTTGACTTAGATAAATTTACACATTACTTAGGAAAGTAAGCCTTTATGGCTTACTTTTTTTGTGGTAAAATAACTTGGGTGATAATATGAAAGAAATCGTAATAGCTACTAAAAATAGTCATAAAATAATTGAATTTAAAGAAATGCTTGAACCAATGGGTTACCAAGTATTAAGTTTATTTGATTTTGAAGAAGTTCCTGATATTGAAGAAACAGGAACATCATTTCGCGAGAATGCAATGGTAAAAGCAAAGGCGTTATCTGATTACTTAAATAAAACTGTTATTGCTGATGACTCTGGTCTTGAAGTATTTAGTTTAAACAAAGACCCAGGAATCTATTCAGCAAGATATGCTGGAATTGAAAAGGACTATAATAAAAATAATGAGTTACTGCTTAAGAACTTAGAAGGAATTACTGACCGTAAAGCACGGTTTGTTACGGCAATGTGTATTTACTATATTGATCAAGACCCGGTCATTGCAGTTGATTTTTTATATGGTGAAATAATTGATGAATATCGTGGTGATAACGGGTTTGGTTATGATCCAATATTTTACTTAAAAGAACTTGACAAAACGCTAGCTGAACTACCAATGAATCAAAAAAACGAGTTATCTCACAGAGGAAAATGTTTGAAACAAATTATTAAGTATTTATAATTTAATAATTTGTGATTAGGTATTTATATTTAAATAATATAGTGTTATAATATTACAAAAGAAGGAGGAGTTATTATGTCATTAAAAGGAACTGAAACGGAAAAGAATTTATTAAAATCTTTTGCCGGAGAATCACAGGCAAGAAATCGTTACACAATGTTTGCGAAAATCGCAAAAAAAGAGGGTTATGAACAAATTAGTGAATTATTCACTGAAACTGCAAATAACGAACTTGAACATGCTAAAATATTCTTTAGATATCTTGAAGGTGGAGCAGTAGAAATTACAGCTACATACCCTGCAGGAATTGAAGGAACTACAAAAGAAAACTTATTAGCATCAGCAGATGGTGAAATGGAAGAATGGGTAGATTTATATCCTGAATTTGCAAGAATTGCTGATGAAGAAGGATTTAAAAGAATTGCAGCATCTTTCCGTATGATTGCAAAAATCGAAAAAGATCACGAAGAAAGATATCGTAAACTTTTAAGTAACTTAGAGCAAGATATTGTTTTTGAAAGTGAAACTGAAACTATTTGGTTCTGTCGTAATTGTGGACACGTCCATGTTGGGAAAAAAGCTCCAGGAATGTGCCCAGTATGTAAACATCCTCAAGCTTATTACGAAAAACAAAAACAAAACTTTTAAGATTTATAATTACAAAACAGACACATCTCCGGATGTGTCTGTTTTTTTATCCAAAATCAGTAATATTTTTATTCATAATATATACACAATTATTTGGTATAATATAGAAAAGGAGGATGATGTTTATGAAAATAGTTGTTTTCAGTGACGCTCACGGTGACAAAGAAGCCATTGAACGGATTATTGAATGGAATAAAGATGCTGATTATTACATATCGCTTGGTGATAGTGCACTTAATCATAACTTTTTACTAGATTTAGACATCATTGCCATAAAAGGTAATTATCCTCGTGACCCTGGTTTTGTTTATGAACGACGGTTTGATATTGCAGGTAAATGTCTGTTTTTAACACATGGACATAAATATAAAGTTAATAAGGGAATCGATAAACTTTATTACAAAGCGCTAGAAGAAGAATGTGATATTATGCTTTACGGACATACACACGTCCCTAAAAGTCAAATGGTAGGTAAAGTACTATTTATTAATCCCGGTGCTATTAGCAAACCAAGAAATGGCTTACCACCAACTTACGTTATTATTGAAATAATTGATGGGATAATTGATTATGAATTTAGGGAAGTAGAAACAAATAAAAAAACAAATGTAAGATATTAGTTATCATTTTGTAAAAAAAATGATAACTTTTTTTTGTTCAGTAAAAAACTATGATACCTATTACACAAGTAATTTAGTTTTACTTAAATAATAAGGTATGATATTCTTTAAATAGATTAGGAGCTGATACCTTATGAAAAAAACAATATCACTTTTTCTTATAGCGTTATTCACAATTACTTTAGCGTCTTGCGGTGCCGACGATAATGAAGTTGTTGAAGATATTGATTTTACGGAAGTGTATCCTGAAAATGGAGTTTATTATGAACTTTTTGTTAGGAGTTTTGCTGATAGTGATGGTGATGGTGTTGGTGACTTTAATGGAATTACTGAAAAGTTAGATTATTTAGTTGATTTAGGAATTGATGGACTGTGGCTGATGCCGATTCATCCATCACCCTCATATCA
>JASFZA010000107.1:0-6288 GCA_045046715.1 Candidatus Izemoplasma sp. | reverse complement strand
ACCATACTATGGCGAAGAATTTTATCTTCAGTTTCCTTTTGAGCGTTTATTGTATCTGTAACATTTATGAAAGTAAGAATAACTTGCCCTTTAATAACACTTAACCCATGAATATCGCGATACCCAGCCGGATTATTGTTAGAGCCAAAATCAAGATAATGAACTTGACGATGTGGCTTCATTGTTAAACCAATATTTCCATAAAGCTCAATTAAGGATTTATCAATGTTTGGCAATAAATCTAAAACTGTCTTCCCCACAAATGCTTTTTTTTCTAGGTGTAAAAAATCAATAATTCTTTCATTAACATAAAGCACCTTTAAATCAATTGGCGTATTTGTTTCATCTGTAATAACTTCACAATTGATCATTCCTAAATTTAATGAATCTAGAATTTTTTCCACTTCTTCTTTTTTTCTAATTAATTCTTCTTCATTTGCTTTTAATATCGTAATATCTTGAAATGATATTATTACACCAATTTGTTGATTATTTATCAAATTCATATATGGTGAAATTCTAACATTATAAGTAACGTTATCTTTTGTTTTTGTATGAAGTGTTTTAATACTTCCTGTCATAATTACAGCATTAATATTAGTTAATATTCTTGGAAAATTAAAAAACTTTGGTGTAACTTGCGATATATCATCACCAATTAAGGTATCCTCAAATTCAAATAACTCATTTATTTTAGTAGTATAGTTTAAAACATTTTTATTTAAATCAATTGAAATTGCAGAAATTAACGAGTTATTTAGAAAATTGCTGATTTCATTTAATTTAACATCCAAATTTCTTTCACTATCTTTATTATAATTTAAAACTGTTTGCGAAAGACGATCAAGTTTTTCAAAAGATATTAAAAAATACGTATCATTTGCCAAAGATAAAACTGCGATGTTATATCGCATTTGTTTTATGCTGACGTTTTGATACATAAATGGTTTATTATTATCTTTTGCTTCTTCAATCCCATCAGTGATTATCTTTTGAACACTTATTGTAAAATCATTTAATGATTGAAAGTCATTATTCTTAATAACATCATTAATATAACCAATGGTATATACTAAGTTCTTACTGCTATCAACAATAAAACCTTTCTCAACAAAGTTTTTAATAAGTTCCAATGAAAAAGCATCGATTTTGTTAAATTTTTTGTTAAATCTCTTGTCAAGTCTCCCCATAATTAACTCCTAATAAAAATGCTCTTTTTTATTTTGGTTTCTATAAATATATTACCATAAGATAATATAATATAATATCAAAATTTAAAAAGAGCATTAAGTTATTTAGTTAATGAGTAGATAGCTTCCATATATATTGCCGTAGCTTTTAATAAATCGTCAACATATAGATGTTCATCTGTTTGGTGAGCTACATCTTCTCTTCCAGGCATTGCCGGACCAAATGCTACGGCCTTTTTCAACGCTCTTGAATAAGTTCCTCCACCGATAGTAATTGGTGGTGATTCAAAATCACCAGTATGTTTTTGATATGCAGCCATTAGTTTTTTAACAAGATCATCTTCTTTATCAACGTAATGAACTGGGCTATCTCCGATAACTTCAAATTTAAAGTTATTTATTTCTGTTACTGCTTTAATTTTATTAAATGATTCATCTTTTTGCCACCCTCTTGGGTAACGACAGTTTATTCCAATTTCAAATTCACCAACATTATATTTAAAAACTGCTGGATTCATTGTGAATTCTTTCATTTCTTCATCAAAGTATGCGATATCATATTTTTCAGCCAAATGATCAAAAGTTAAATATTTATTAATATATTTGATAAACTCATCATCAATTTGTGTTGAAAGAAATTCAGCTAAGATAAACGCTGCATTAATTCCTAAGTTAGGTTGCATAGCGTGAGCTCTTTTCCCGTAAACAATATATTTATCACCTTTAACTTCACCTTTTAACCCATTATATGATAAATACTTTTTAAACTCGTCTTTTACATCTATTGATAATGTACATTCAGCATAGTCAGGGACAACATTTAATCTGTCCCCAGCATTAAATGTTAATAAAAATGATTCTTTTATATTACCCGTAACAGTAAACGATGTAATTCCTTTTTCACCATAAATTAATGGGAAACTAGCATCAGGTGCAAATCCGATTGTTGGCATTTCTTCAGTTTTAAAATACTCATCAATCCCGCGCCATCCAGTTTCTTCATCAGTCCCAAGAATAATTCTTACGCGCTTGGCTGGCATAATTCCTAATTCTTTTAAAAATCTAAGTGCCATATAAGCAGCCATTGTTGGTCCTTTATCATCATTTGAACCTCTAGCATATAATTTTCCATCTTTTATTACCGGGTGAAATGGTGGATTTGTCCAGTTGTCACCAACAGGTACAACATCTAAATGACATAAAACCCCCAAAATTTCTTTCCCCTTACCGTATTCGATGTGAGCAGCATAGTTTTTCACATTCTTAGTAACAAACCCGTCAGCGTGTGCTAAATCAAGCATATAATGCAAAGCATCATTGATTTCTTTGCCAAACGGAGTTTTACTTGTCGGATCAAACTCTTCTAAAACACTAGGAATACGTAATAATTCTTTTGTTTTATCAATAATTAAATTTTTATTGTCCATAACATATTTCATAAAATCCATAAAATCACCTCAATGAATAACAATATATCACTTTTCATTAATGAATTCAATAGCCAAAAATGTCTAGAACAATAATATATATCTAAGTTGTTCTTTGTAAAGATAAGTCGCAGCTTGATAAAGTTACAATAAAAGGAGATTTGATGATATAATTTAAGTAAATTTAAAAATTACTAAATCTCTTGACATATGAGTGTTCGTTCATATAAAATGTAATAGTATTTAGAAATAGAGGTGAATCCGTATGATAAAAAAAGTCGTGATGAAAAATTTAATTTGCTCAAGTTGTGCGGGAAAAATAGAGAAGGACCTAGGGAATCTTGATTATATTAATTCAGCAAGTTTTAACTTTCCAAACCAGGTTATGTTAATTGATACTACTGATGACTATGATTCAGATATAGCTATAAAGAAAATTAAAGATATTGTTGATAGTATTGAAGATGGTGTTGATACATACGCTTATGAAGATCGTCACTTTAATCAAACAATTAAGAATGTTGAGAAGTATCGAATATTCTTTATTGGTATCGCAATCTTTTTGGTTGGATATATGTTTGAATATTTTGGGATAAAATATGCAAACTTACCATTTTATTGGATTAGTTATTTACTAATCTCACATAAAATAATGATTAAGACATTTAAAGGGTTAAAAAGAAAAGAAGTATTTAATGAAAATACGTTAATGTTTATTGCGACAATTGCCGCAATGTTCTTACAAGACTATTTAGAAGCTGTTCTTGTAATTATCTTTTACACTTTAGGTGAACATTTACAACATCGTGCTGTCCATAAATCTAAAAATGAAGTATCAGCATTAATGGATTTACATATTGAATACGCAAACGTTTATCGCGATGGTAAATTAGTAATTGCTGATCCTTTAACAATTAAAAAAGGTGAAAAAATCGTTATTAAAAACGGTGAAAAAATACCAGTTGATGGAATTATATATAAGGGTACTACATCTTTAAATGGTAGTGCACTTACAGGTGAAGCTAAACTTACAATGGCGACTGTTGGTACTTATGTCCTAAGTGGTAATATTAATGTTGGTAACGTTATCGAAATGGAAGCATATAAAGAATACAATGAATCAACTATTGCTAAAGTAATTGATTTAATTGAAAATTCAACATTTCATAAAGCAAAAACTGAGCAGTTCATTACAAGATTTGCAAAAGTATATACACCATTCGTTACAATTGCTGCATTAATGATGTTTTTAATACCATCATTAATTGATGGTAACTTTGATAATGCTCACGCAAATATATATATTGCCGCACAGTTCTTAGTAATTAGTTGTCCTTGCGCACTTGTATTAAGTGTTCCGTTGTCTTACTTTGCCGGGATTGGTAGTGCTGCAAAACAAGGTATTTTATATAAAGGTAGCACATTCTTAGATATGATGAATAAAGTTACATCAATCGGAATTGATAAAACAGGTACACTAACTCATGGTAACTTTATTGTAGCTGAATATACTAATGATGAAGCATTAAAGATTGCTGCTTCAGTTGAACGTTTTTCAAATCATCCAATTGCTTTGTCAATTGTAAAACACTATGAAGGTGATTATTATGATTTTGAAAATATCGAAGAAATTCCTGGTTTCGGAATAAAAGTTGAAACTGATGAAGGAATGATCTTAGCTGGTAATCGAAAACTTTTAAGAAAATATAATGTAAAAGTTAAAGAGAAAAAAATAATGGTTGGTTCAAATGTGTTTATTAGTAAAAATGGTAAATATATTGGACGAGTAATCGTTAAAGATCAAATCAAAGATTCTTCACGTAATGTTATAAGAAGACTTAGTAAAAAATATGAAATTACGATGTTAACTGGTGATAATGATTTAATTGCTAAAGATGTCAGCAATTCACTTGGAGGCATTAGTTATCATAGTGATTTGTTACCGGGTGATAAAGTTGAAATATTTACAAGTATGCATTCAGAAGGACTTAAAATGTACGTTGGTGATGGAATAAACGATGCTCCATTACTAAAAATAGCTGATATCGGTGTTGCAATGGGTAGTGGTAGTGAAATAGCATTAGACGTTGCTGATGTAATCATTATGGGCGAAGATTTAAGCCTCTTAGAAAAAGCATTCGCTATATCAAGAAAAACAAAAATTATTGTTCTACAAAACATAGTATTATCGCTTACCGTAAAATTTGGCTTTCTAATAATTGCCGGATTAGGTTATGGTAATATGTTAATGGCTATATTTGCAGATGTAGGAATTACTTTACTTGCAGTGTTAAATAGTTTAAGATTGATATACACAAGGGGGAAGAAAAATGAAAAAACAATCGACCTTAAAAGAAATTAAACAAACAGTTAATCTATTTAAGATTTATAGTGATACAACAAGACTACGAATAATCGACTACCTTGTAAATGGTGAACACTGCGTCCAAAACATAGCAGATACAATCGGTGCAAGTCAATCAGCGATTTCACATCAACTAAAAATGTTAAGAGATTTAAATGTTGTAAAAACAAGAAAAGACGGTAAGAAAATATATTATTCTTTAAAAGATAACCACATTAAGGAAATATATCTTATCGGTTGTGAACACGCAAACAGTTGCGATGAATAAAACTAAAAAAATGTTAGCAGAATTTCTGCTAACATTTTTTATTTAGTGTTTTATTAAAACGTATTTTTTCTTTCCTCTTTTAATAACTGTGAATTGTTTATCAATCGCATCTTCTTTTTTGACCATAAACTCTAAATCTTTCTGTTTATCACCGTTTATTGCAATTGCATTATTCTTAATAAACTCTCGCGACTCTCGTTTGCTTGAAGCAAGTCCGGCAAATATTACTAAGTCAACAATGTTCATATCTTCAGTTACTGTAACTGAAGGAACATCTTTGAACCCATCATTTATTTCATTTGCATTCAACGATTTAATGTCACCACTGAATAATGCTTTACTAATTTTTACAGCAGACTCGTACGCTTCTTGTCCATGAACTAAGACAGTTAATTCTTCAGCAACTTTTCTTTGAGCTAACCGTTCATGTGGTGCTGCTTCAAAAGCTTTTATTATTTCTTCAGTTTCCTCAATACTCATAAATGTAAATTGTTTAAGACGAGCAACAGCGTCACTGTCTGGAGTATTTATCCAGTATTGGTAAAACTCATAAATGCTTGTTTTGTTTTTATCGAGCCAAATTGCTCCACCGGCAGACTTTCCGAATTTAGTTCCATCAGCTTTTGTCAGTAACGGCCAAGTTAATCCATAACCTTTAGCATCACCTTCAGTTGTTTTTCTAATCAATTCAAGCCCAGCAGTAATATTACCCCATTGGTCTTGACCACCAATTTGTAATTTACAGTTTTCGGTATTAAATAAATGCATAAAATCTAATGATTGAATAATTTGGTAACTAAATTCTGTAAAGCTAATACCTTGATCTAATCTTGATTTAACACTATCTTTACTTAACATGTAATTAACATTAAAGTGTTTTCCGATATCTCTTAAAAATGTAATAACGTCTATTTTAGAAATCCAGTCATAGTTGTTTACTACTTTTGCATTTGGTAAAATTCTTCTAACTTGTTCCGTTAAACCTTTAGCATTTTCTAGTGATTTTTCTAATGTTAAAAGTTGACGTTCACTATTTCT
>JASFZA010000106.1:0-7200 GCA_045046715.1 Candidatus Izemoplasma sp. | reverse complement strand
GATGGCTGGAATATTATCTATTGGCATAACCATGATCAGCCACGAGTACTATCACATTATGGAAACGACACAGAGTACCGCGAACGTTCAGCTATGATGTTGTTATATACTTTATACTTAATGCCTGGAACACCAATTATTTACCAAGGTGAAGAAATCGGAATGAGTAATGTTGATTACGAATATCTTGAAGATTTTAGAGATGTTGAAGTTTTTACTGAATATAAAAACTTCATAAGCCGCGGGGCAACTCACGAAGTATCAATGCAAGCTTTACGTGACCGTTCACGGGATAATGCACGAAGTCCAATGCAATGGGATAGTGAAGTTAATTCAGGATTTAGTAAAACAAATCCTTGGATTAATGTAAATAGTAACTACAAAGATGTTAATGTTAAATCGCAATTAAAAGATAAAGACTCAATACTAAATAGCTATAAAGCGATATTGGCATATCGTAAAGCTAATAAACTTAATAATGGAATTATTGAGTTTATTGATATTAAAAATAATGATTCATATATTTATAAAAATGAAACAGAAGATTATATAAATATCGTTGTAGCTAACTTTAGAAGTTATAATATCAATATTCATTTAGAATTTGATATTAGAGAGTATGACCTTGTATTTACAAACTTAGTAAAAAGAACTCTTGAAAACCATATGGAATTAGCACCGTATGAGGCGTTAGTATTTAAACAGAGAAAGTAGGGATATAATGAAAAACTATATCTTAAAAATAATTAAATCAGCAAGCTTGAACCGTGATGTTAAAGTGTTTATATATTTACCTAAAGACTATGCAGACAGTAAAGAACAGTACCCTGTTCTTTACATGCATGATGGTCATAACTTATTTGATGATAAGACAGCAACGTATGGAACGAGTTGGGGGATAGTTGAATCATTTAAAAACATTGATAACTTACCGAAAGTTATTATTGTTGGGGTTGAAACTACGGGACCTAGTCGAATGAAAGATTTATCACCTTATGAATTTACTTATAAAGATAAAACTGTTGGTGGTGGAACTGATAAATATTATGACTTTATGATCAATATATTAAAACCAATGATCGATTTGGAATATCGAACACTTAGTGATCCTTTTAATACAGCAGTAATGGGTAGTAGTTTAGGTGGTATTAGTTCACTATATGCTGCCCTAAAATATTCAACGACATTTACAAGATTTGGGTGTATTTCAAATGCATTTATGGTAAGTTATGAAGCGTTTAAACATGCCATCTATGAAGCCGACTTATCAAGTGTCAATAAAATGTATTTAGATGTTGGGACTAAAGAAGCTGTTGAAAGAGGGCAAAGTGAAAGTTATCTTGAATCTAACAAAGGAATATATATCGCTTTAAAAGGTAAACTTACTAAAGAAAAACTTAGATTTGATATAATTCCCGAAGCTAATCATAATGAAAGCGCATGGGCTAAAAGATTTCCAGAGATATTAAAATACATATTTAGTTAAAGACTAAAGGAACACTGAAAATCAGTGTTCCTTATTTATAAAAAAAATCAAAATATTGTTATAAAAACATTAAAATTTATCAAATAAATTCAAGCGGTTTTGCTTTATATTTAGGTGAATATATGATAAAATCTAATATGTATAAAAAAGTCGAGGTAATTACTATGAATGAAACAAAAAAGAAAGAATATACAAATATGCTAAATAGAAAAGATCAACGTGAAATTGTTATTATAAAACTTTATGAATATGATCTATTAAGTCAGCGGATCATTGCTGGTACTAATTATGATTTTATTGATGATTCTGTTAAAATAATTTTAGAAAATCTTGAAAAAATTGATGAGATAATTTCACTAAATCTTACAAACTGGTCGATTAAACGTTTAAACTACGTTGATCGTGCTATTTTACGCTTTGCGGTTTATGAATTGTATTACACAGAAACACCTTATGAAATAGTTATAAATGAAGCTTTAAACTTAACTAGAAAATTCACGGATGTTGGTGACGACAAGATGGTTGGGTTTACTAATCGTGTATTAGAAAATATTAATGAATATCTAAAAAAGTAGGGATACTATGGAAAAAGAAAAATATTTAAGTGTTTCAGCACTTACTAAATACATCAAGTATAAGTTTGATAATGATACACATTTGAAAAATGTGTTTTTAAAAGGGGAAATTTCTAACTTTAAACACCACTCACGTGGTCATTTTTATTTCACATTAAAGGATGAATCATCGCAGATTAGTGCAATAATGTTTGCATCTTCATCAAAGAATGTTGTATTTACTGTTGAAAACGGAATGCATGTCTTAGTGACAGGGTCACTAAGTGTTTATGAAGCTGGTGGAAGTTACCAAATATATGTTAAGTCATTAACAGAAGATGGAATTGGTAATTTATATATTGCATATGAGCAATTAAAAAAGAAATTGGCTAATGAAGGTTTGTTTGAACAAAATCACAAAATTGCAATTCCAAAGTTTCCTAAAAGTATTGCCGTTTTAACAAGTCCGACAGGGGCTGCTGTTGCAGATGTTATTAATATTATTAACCGGAGATATCCATTAGCGTCAATTATAGTTTACCCAACATTAGTTCAAGGAGAATACGCAAAAGACTCAATTATTAAACAGTTAAAAGCTGCTAACGATGATGGTCTAGTTGATGTTATTATTCTTGGTCGAGGTGGCGGAAGTATTGAAGATCTATGGCCTTTTAATGAAGAAGAAGTTGCTCGTGAAATTTATAAATCAGTAATACCAATTATTTCTAGTGTCGGACACGAAACTGACTTTACAATAAGTGATTTTGTTGCTGACTTAAGAGCTCCAACACCTTCAGGGGGAGCTGAACTTGCAGTTCCTAATAAAGCTGCCTTATTATCGTATATTGAAAGTATGCGATATCAATCAAGTAATACTATTAATCGAATGATAAAAGCTAAAAAAGATAAGCTTCAATACGCAACTTCGTCTTATGTGCTAGAAGACCCATTAAGGTTAACTGAAAACGCATCAAGAAAATTAGATTTTTTAAAGGAAAAACTTAATATTCTTAATCCGATAAATCGTTTAAATCAAAATGTTGAAAAAGTTATTCGATTAGAAAAACAATTACTCGAATATTATAATCGAAACTTAAATAGCAAACAGTACCAATACATTAATACCATTAATAAATTAGAATTGCTAAATCCCTTATCAATAATGAAAAAAGGATATAGTGTAACAAAGCTAAACAATAAAATCATTAATAGTATTAAACAAATTAATACTGGTGATGATATTGAGATAACACTTACTGATGGAATTGTAAAAGCAAGTGTTAAAGAAGTTAGAAAGGGTGAATGATTATGGAAAAGAAATCATTTGAAGAAGCTTTAGGTGAATTAGAAATATTGGTAAAAGAGCTTGAAAATGGTAATATTGACTTAAGTAATGCAGTTAAAAAGTATAATGATGGAATGGAGTTATCAAAGTACTGTCATACACTTTTAAAAGATGCTGAAAATGTTATAGTAAAAATGATGAAGGATAACGAGCTTGTTGACTTCAATAAATAGATAGGGTGGTAGTATGTTTAAATTAGAAGATATTAAAGATCCAAGTTTTTTATCTAATTTAACAAATCAAGAATTAGAAATTTTAGCGAAAGATATTCGCGAATTTTTGATAAGTAATATATCAAAAACAGGAGGGCATTTGTCTTCTAATTTAGGCGTGGTAGAACTTACGATAGTTTTGCACGCTATTTTTGAAAGTCCAAAAGATAAAATAATCTTTGATGTTGGACATCAAAGTTATACACATAAGATTTTAACAGGTCGCGCGAGTCAGTTTAAAAATCTAAGAAAATATAAAGGTCTAAGTGGCTTCATTAAACGTGAAGAAAGTATTCACGATGTTTATGAAGCGGGGCATAGTTCAACTTCTTTAGCTGCCGCAGCTGGTATCGAGTTTGCTAAAACTTACGATAAAAATATTGGAAAAGTTATCGCAATGATTGGTGATGGAGCGCTTACTGGTGGGATGGCATTTGAATCTTTGAATTTCTTAGGAAATTATTCAAATCACCACCCAATAATCATTCTAAATGATAACGAAATGAGTATTACTGAAAATATTGGCTATTTAGGTAGAGTTTTAACTGATATTAGAAGTAAATCATCTGTCCGAAAATTTAGAGGAAACTTAGCTAAAATTACTCCTAAATTTGCTAGAAGATTAACGACTAAAGTTAATAGAAGTATTAAAGCATTCTTATCAAGTAACACTTTATTTGATGATTTGGGGTTCACATATATTGGACCAATAAATGGTCACAATATTAAGGAATTGAAAAAATATCTAACTATTGCTAAAAATAGTAATCGTCCAGTAGTACTACATGTATTAACTGAAAAAGGTAAAGGTTATAAATATTCAGCAAAAGATAAAATAGGTTCATGGCACGGAGTTGGGCCATTTAATATTGAAAGTGGAGAAGTTATTAAAAACAGTGAGAAAAACATCCATTCTTTCAGTACTATAGTTGCAAAGTACATGAGCAATTATGCAGAAAACAATGAAAAATTTACAATAGTAATTCCAGCAATGATTGCTGGAAGTAGTTTACTAAAATTTAAAGAGCAATATCCTGATCGTATTATTGATGTTGGTATCGCTGAACAAACAGCTGTTACGATGTCTTCAGGGCTGGCGATAAGCGGTGTTAAGGTTTTTACACCAATCTATTCAACATTTATTCAAAGAGCATATGATCAAGTAAATCATGACGTTGCACGTCAAGATTTACACGTTGTATTTGGAATTGATCGAGCTGGTCTTGTTGGACCTGATGGAGAAACTCATCAAGGTATTTATGATATTCCATTACTTCGTCATATTCCTAATTTGATTATGGCTGAAGGTAAAGATGCTATTGAAGTATTTAAACTATTAAATTACGCATTTAATGTTAATAAGCATCCATTTGTACTGAGATATCCGCGAGAAAACACTGAATATGATTTTGCTAATGGAATAACTAATGAAGCTTTTACAGATACAAGCTGGGAGTATTTAGCTAAAGGGACAAAAGGAACGTTTATTACTTTTGGACCAATATTAAACAAAGTTGTTGATAGTTTTAATAAAAATATGATAGATGTTAATATTGTTAATGCCCGTTTTATTAAACCACTCGACTTTAAAATGCTAGATGAAATTTCAAAAATGGATACCCCAATAATCATTTATGAAGAATCAATTATTAGTGGAGGATTTGCAAGCTCTGTTTTAGAATATTTTATATCAAAAAAATATGATACAAGAAATATAGAAATTATGGCTATACCTGAAATGTATGTGGAGCAAGGAACAAGAGATGAATTATTAAGAGACTTAGAGCTGAATGTTGAGTCAGTTCTAAAGAAAGCACAAAAGGTGTTCAAATGAGATTAGATCAATATTTAGTACAAGAGGATTATTTTGAAACAAGAAATCAAGCTCAACAAGAGATTAAAAATAAATGCATTAAAGTCAACGGCAAATTAATTACTAAGTCCAGTTATAAAGTAGAACAAGGTGTTAATATTGAAGTTATTAATGTATTTAACCCATACGTTAGTAAAGGTGGGTTAAAATTAGAAAAAGCTTTAAGATCATTTAATATTGATTTAAAAAATAAAAATTTATTAGATATAGGATCTTCAACTGGTGGATTTATTGACTGTGCACTTAAAAATGGAGTTAACAGAATATACGGCGTTGATGTTGGTACAAACCAAATTGATCCGCGATTAATTCATAATGAAAATTTAACAGTTTACGAAAGAACAAACTTTTTAGATGTTAGTACATCACTGTTTGATGTTGATTTCGACTATGCATCAATTGATGTGTCTTTTATATCATCTAGTAAGATAATGGAGCATTTATATGCTCTTTACCCAGAAATAACAACAATATTACTTTTAAAACCACAATTTGAAACATCAAAAGAAATTAATAAAACTGGAGTCATAAAAGATATTAAGATTCATATGAAAGTACTAGAGAATACATATAAATATTTGAAAGCAATGAATCTATATGTAAATAATGTAACTTACTCACCAAATAAAGGTGGAAGTGGTAACATTGAGTTTTTATTATTAATATCAAATAAAAAACAGTTTGTTGATTATAAAGATATCGTTGAAGAGGCACATAAAGTCCTTAGTTAAGGAGGTACTTATGTTAAGTTATATTAGTGTTAAGAATTTTGCTATTATTGAGAATATTGAAGTTGATTTTAAACAAGGGATGACTGCATTGACCGGAGAAACTGGAGCTGGTAAAAGTTTACTAATCGATGCGATTGGTCTTTTACTTGGTGGACGTGCATCGAGCAATATAGTTAGAACCGGAGAATCAAAAGCAATTGTATCTGGAGTCTTTAGTTTTAAAAATGCCAAGATTAACAATATACTTAATGATTTAGGTATTGAATTTGGCGATAATGAAATTATTATAAAACGTGAAATATCATCAACGAATAATAATCTTATTAGAGTAAATAATAATCCAGTAACTCTCCAACAACTAAATAGAATCACATCTTTACTTGCTGATATTCACACTCAACATGATACACATCGATTAATAAATATTCAGACATATTTAGGTATTGTTGACGGGTTTGAAGAAGCTGAGACCGAAGGATTAATTGATATTTATCAAGAAAGTCTAACTGAGTACAAGCTACAATTAAAAGAACTAAATAGATTAAAAAATAGTAATGATTCGCTAATGGAAAGATTGGATTTGATGAGGTTTCAAGTAACTGAATTAGAAGATTACAATCTTGACCATACTGAAAAAAATGACCTAGTTATTTCTTTAGAAAAGCTGAGAAACCACGATAAAATATATCAAAAACTTAATGAAGCATATATTGTTATCAATTCGACAAATGCCCTTGAAAACTTTTATACAGCTTCAAAAACAATCGAGGATGTAACGAACTATTCAGATTCTTATACGAGCATAAAATCAAATATCGATGAAGGGTATTTCATTCTTGAAGATGCTGTTCAATCGTTAAAAAATGAAATCGATAATATCGATTTTGATCCAAGACTTTTAGATGAAAACGAAACTAGATTAAACAGCTTGGAGTCTCTAGAAAGAAAGTATCGTAAATCGATATCTGAAATCATTGATTACTTAGACGAAATTAAAAA
>JASFZA010000105.1:0-8932 GCA_045046715.1 Candidatus Izemoplasma sp. | reverse complement strand
GAAAGTCGTTTATATAATAATATAAAATAACAAGACTCACATTGCTAGGCATATAGCCCCTCGATAAAAGCACCTAAACAAATAGGTTGCTGCCACTTCGTAGGTTATCTGACCTCCGTGGCTCTTAATGATTTGTATCCCTTGCAACAATAATAGAACATATCTTCACATCTGTAAACAATAACTACAATGAAAACGTTATCTATGTATTAAATCATCTAAGTAACCCACTTAAAAATAAGTGGTTAGTTAATTAACACCCTGCCAAATCACGCCAATAACATGTTGTATATTTTTTAATGTTATATTATCATTGGGTTGAGGTGATCAAATGTTAAGTCTAAAAAATATAATGACGATTACAAATTTAAGTGAACGAACAGTTAGAAGACATATTGAAAATGGAACACTAGTTGGAACTAAAGTCGGTGGTGTCTGGCGTTTTAGTGAAGAACAATTAGAAAGCTTTTATGGAACAAAAGACGCAATCAAGAAAATCCGAAAAGAAGCAACTCAGCAAATAGTAGATTTTATCAATATGCCAAATCCAGATAAGCTAAATGCACGAGCTTGTATTATGATTGATTTACGCGTCGAAGAAGCAGTAATTGAAGAAATAAAATCATTAGTTATGAGTGAATGTAACAAAGCAATAGGAACAATGACAATGAAGTTTTTAAATGAGCAAGATAATTACCGTTTTATTCTCATTGGAACTTTAGAATTTATCGAAACAGTAACAACAAAGATATATCAAATAGTAAGTTAACTTATACTGAATGATAATACTTTAAAATTGCCTAAAGAAGCCAATATTTGGCTTCTTTTTTATATTAAAATTCATCTTAATTTGGATTAATTAAGATGAATTGAGTTATACAATATAACTTAATTATCTTTAAAAACTAAAGTTCTTTAACATCTTTAATTATGGTATAATCTTTATCAGGGAGATGATATTATGGGAATAAAAGAAAAGCTAATTAAACTTGAATCTGCAGATTCGAGATATTTAACTTTATCAATACTGCTTCTATTTAATTTTATTCAATTTGGAAATGCTCGAGCAGATGACTATATTGGTAGCCAATACGCATATTTGATTTACATAGTAATCTTAATTGCATTATTAATATTCTTTGTGTTTATAGATCGTACAGTTAAAAATAAAGAAAGGTACTTAATATTAAAAGATGGTACATTGTTTTTACCAAATGCATTTACAAAAAAAATAAAAACAATTGAACTTTCAGATATTGTTAACATTTCATTAGAAGGATTTTTTCAAAACAAAATAAAAATAAATATGATTAACAATAATCAAGATTATTTTTTCGCGCCAAGAATATTTGATACATATGATAAAGATATAAAGGATATCTATAACACTTTAAATAAGCTACTTGTTGAAAATTACTGAAAGAGTAGTTACTAGCTTATAGAGCTATAACTACTTTTTACATTTACGCAGTAATATAACAAAAAAGGGAGAGGATAATATGTTTGACAATATAAAACTTAATCGTGTAATTACTGTAATTATCGTATTTATACTATTATTGATTAGTAGAATTGTTATTGGGTTGAATGTTTTTACTATCCAGTTTATGTTAATTACAATAATTTGGATTGTTGTTTTAGTATGGTTCCAAACGTTACTCTTAAAATTAAAGAAACATCGTAAAAGTACTTTAATCAAATTTCTAACTTTTGTCGTAGTATTACTAATTGTATTAGCAATAATCAATTTTATTATTGAATATAAAATAGATAGTGTTCTAATTTATCGGAAAACTATTCCTGGAATACTATTATTTATTTATGCTTCAACAATCCTTATTTGGTCTTTTTTATTAATTGATTGTTATGTAAAACAAAGAAACGTGTATATCGCTTTGCAGTCAATTGTAATTGGTCTAGTAATTGCTGTTGGTATTTTTGATATGTTGTTAATCTTTATTGGGGGATCGTCTGTTACAGAGGTTGATTTTGAAGATCCTAATATTACCTTATATTTAGTAGAAGATACCTTTATATTTAGTAGTAACCATTACCTATATCAAAAAACACTACCTTTTTATGGTGCTTATTTAGAACCTGACCAACAATGGTCGTGTCATGACGGATGTATTACAGAACATCCTGAAGTTTATACGTGGACGTGGATTGATGATCAGACGTTAGTTATTTCTTACAGTGCATGGTCTTATGATATAACTTATTACTTACCAGAATAGTTTCTAAAACTTTTTTAATAAGTGTCACAAGTTTGACATACTAAATTAGTATAATGTAGTAAAAGGGGTTGTTTTAAATGGTAAAAAAGCTATTCTTAGTTTTTGTTTTAGTTCTTACATTATCACTCATGAATGTAAATGCAACTGATGATTCAGGTTACAGTGGAGTCACTATTTCAATTAGAGGTGATGCCTGTAGTTATAGTAGTGCTTATGCTTTTACTGGTAATGTTGATTTACTAATCAACATTAATGATTTTAATGATAATCTAATTAATAGCTATATTAGTAATGATTATATAGAATCTTATCCTGACTATTTAAATAATGAATATTTAGATAACCAAGAGTGGGTTAGCTATTATGCTTATTATCAAGGTGCAAAAGTACGTGGACTTAATTATTGCAATCTCGACTTTGGAAGTGGTACGGATCATGAAGATGACCTTAAAAATATTAAACTAGTGTATTTTGATGATGAAGGTAATACTATTTATATTAGTAATGAATTAACTATCGTTCATGCTTCTTGGTATCAGACTAGAACTGGGGAAATTTCATTTAGCATTAATGATTTAACAGTTATCAATTCTTATCATGTCAGATTTGATGATATGATCATATTTATTGCTTTTCTATTTTTCCTAATCGCAATCGTTATGAGTGCTGTTGGATTGATTTTTGGGAAAGTCTTAGGTTTATTTAAAGGAAAAATACTTACTGTATTTCTTTACACAATCCTCTATTACTTTGGGATATTTTATCTTATGGCTTTTATTCGCGAGTTTGTGATTGGGAATAACTATAATGGTGAAATGTATTATATCTTTATATTAATAATTCTTTTACAGTCAATCATCCATGGCTTTGTTCATGGTAAAGCTGAAAAAAGAATTCCTTTAATTGGATATTATTCAATAATTGGTTCGATATTTGTCTTCTTTGCTTATTTTGTACTATATTTATAACAAATAATCTGTATAATGTAAGTTGTAGGATTAAATAACTTTAAAGGAAGATTTTATGAATAAAAACATTTATCAAGCATTACTATTTCAGTTTTTACTATTATGCGCTGCACTTTATACAATTTTTACTTATAACGGAATGCAAGTTATTCACTTTTTCTTAGTTCCGCTGGGATTAATCATTTCGCAAATAGGGTTTCATTTTTTAACAAACAAAAAACTATTTAAAGGTGTCCCCTCAAATATGTTAATAATTATTGGTTATGGAACGTATATATTCTTATATAGCTTATTTACATTTCCGAACACGACAGGATTCTTTGTTGATTACTTAATCATTGGTATTTTGATCTATATTGTTAGAAGAGTAAGAATCTATCAAGAGAAGTTAAATACATCAAAAGCAAAGATGATCTTTATCAGTGTTTACGTCTTCGCAATGTTTTTAATTTTAACGTGGTTTAGTTTCTCCCAATGGGCAACTGAATATGGTGGAATCTAATAATAAATTAATAAACAGTTAGCTTAAAAAGTTAACTGTTTTATATTTACTAGGTATTAATCGGTAAAAAACACCTAGTAAAATAGCTAACTTCAAGTGAAATTAGCTATTTTCATATTTGCTTTACATTTGGATTTTAGTATTGATAAGTATATAATTATAAAGAGAGGTGTTACTAATGAAAAATATTCTTGTACTAGAAGACAATCTTGAAATAAACGACATTATTAAAAATAAGTTAGTTTTATTAAAAACTAACGTTTTTCAAGTATACAATGCTTTTGATGCTTTAAAGGTCTTTAATGAAGAAGAGATTGATTTAATCATTACTGATTTAATGCTGCCAATTAAAAGTGGTGAAGATTTTATTAAAGAGATTAGAAAGATATCTAATGTTTATATCATTATTATATCGGCTAAGATTGATTTAGAGAATCGTCTTGAAGGATTAAGTATTGGCGCTGATGATTATTTAATTAAACCGTTTAGTTCTGAAGAACTTGCTTTAAAAGTAATGAGTTACTTTAAAAGAAAAGACCGAGCTTATTCAAGTCATTCATTTAATAATCAAGAGTTTGTGTATAATGACGATAATAACCTCTTATTAATTAATAATAATGAAATAGTATTAACTACTGTTGAGTTTTTATTGCTTAGTGCTTTAATATCTAACGCGAATAAGATATTAACCCGTGATCAGCTATTAAAGCTCTCTTATAACGATTCTTATGAAGTTTACGATAGAGTTATTGATGTTCATGTCAAGAACATTAGAAAGAAGATTAAAGAGTATTCAAATACAGAATATATTAAGACTGTTTATGGTCTTGGTTATAAGTTTGAAGGTGAATACGATGATTAGTTTTACGCATGTCTTTAGAAAACGAATTGTCATAACATTATCGTTAATTGTGACGGTGTTATTCGTCTTAATTAACTTTATGTTTTACTACTTAAATAGCACTTATTTAGATAAGTATATTGAAAATGAAAATACCTCATTTGTTGAACTAACAAATCATTTACTACTGGAAAATGATTTGTTTGTCGCTACTGAATACGTTGAACATTATTCGCATATCCACGAAGTTGAACTTGAATTTTATGAAAATGACGTTCTTGTTTTTAGTACCCCTAAAAGTTTAGTAAAGTTTTCAAGTTATACGATTAAGCTCGGCGCTGATATTTACACCCTTAACATTGATAATACATCAAGTACAAGTGTTATTATTAATTATGATTTTATTATTTACGCAAATGTTGGATTAATAACAATCTATATTTTATTAATTGGTCTATTACTTCACTACACATCAATTCAGTTTAATAAAGTTGCTAGTGATTTAGAGCGAATTATTAAAAACCTTGAATACAAAGTAAGTCAACCAGAAACAGAGTTTTCATTTATTGAGTTTAATGAGATCAATACTGAAATTGTAAGTGCTTTAAAATTGCTTGATTTGATTAAAGAAAAATCAAACTCAAAAATCAAAGCATTAATTCATGATGTAAAAACACCACTAACCGTTCTTTACTCAAGTCTTGAGAATCAAGCAACAGAAGAACAATGTAGTAGTGAATCTGTTTCCCGAAATATAAAACTACTAAAAGAAATCAATAGTACACTAAGCCTTGCATTTATTGAGCAAGATGAGCTTAATACCCCATTTAATATTTCAAAAAGTTTAGAAAATATAATTGAAACTAATAGTAGTGTTTTTAATACTAAAAATATAACGATTAACCAATCTATTCAACAAGACATTATGTTGCCATGGAACAACCGTGACTTTGTTCACGTTGTTACTAACTTATTATCTAATGCCTTTTACTATTCGAAGAATGATACAATTGTTGATGTATCACTAAAAAGAAATCAAGATATTGTTTTAGTGATTAAAGATCAAGGTGTTGGCATTAGTCAAGAAGATACCCTGAATCTCTTTGATAAATCGTTTAGAAGTAGTAATACCAAAGCGATGAATCAACATGGAAAAGGGATTGGGTTATACTTTGTTAAATTGTTACTTGATGATGTTATGGCTGATATAAGTATTGATTCAACGATAAACAAAGGAACAACAGTAACGATCAAATTTAAAAATAACTAATTAAATAGTACTTCATAATTCTTTCACAATTATGGAGTACTATTTATGTAAAGAGGTGATACAAATGAAAAAGAAAAACATATTAATGGTACTAATTATTCTTGGTATTTTGGTCTATTTCTCTTTCAATAGAGTATATAGTGATGATTATTATCATATGTCAATGATGGGTTATTACGGGAATGATAGTTTTGGTTATATTGATTTAGGATTAATTTGGATTGGAATTAGTGTTTTTGTAGTATTGTTACTTACTAACCTTCCAAAACCCAAAGTAAATAAAGCACAATCAATTCTTGATTACCGTTTATCAAAAGGTGAATTAAGTATCGAAGAATATAACGAAATTAAGTCAAAAATGTTAGGACGTGGTTAGATGATGATGATCTTTATTCCAATCGGATTACTGATATTTTATATTTATTTCTATCAAGGTGATTTTAACTTTAGCAGTTTAAAAACAAACGCTAAAGAAACATTAAATCAAAGATTAGCTCGTGGTGAAATTAATATTGATGAATATAACAAAATTAAAGAAACATTAGGGAGAGAATAATTATGAAAACTATTTTTGGAGCATTTTTAGTAGTAGGTGGAATTATGATTGGCGCATTTGTGTTTAGTCCAAGAACAGTTAATGCTGATTTATTTGATAATGATGAAAATTATTATTCTGATACATTTCATTGTGGTGGTTACAATGAAATGAACTTCTTAGACCGTTTAAATGAAGCTGATAGATTACTAGTAGAAGCTACTTATAATGATATCTTGTTAAGTCGTGGAATTACCGAAGTTGATTTAGATAATGACTTTAGTTTACGAATGGAAGTTCATTATGAATTAATGGAATTTATTGAAGATTCAGGGATTGAATTTACAAATGAATATTATCCAAGAAGACATGGTATGTGGCGTTAACCGTTCTTCCTTTCAAAAAACAACTTCCTCTAGAAGTTGTTTTTTATTGATTAATCTTAATGTTTAGAATAGGAGTATCAGTGGTATAATAAACTTAATGGCACTTAAAAACGATTAATGGAGGCTAGATAATGATTAATTATAATAATGTTTTAGATTTAGAATTATACGTTGTTGAAAAAAGAAGAGATTTTCATGCTCATCCTGAAACGGGGTTTAAAGAGTTTAGAACTTCGGGGATTGTTATTGAGGAATTAAAGAAATTCGGATATGAGATTAAAAGTGAAATTGGTGTTACGGGGATTGTTGCAACTCTAAGAGGTAATAAGCCTGGTAAAACAGTTGCGCTTCGCGCTGATATGGATGCTTTAACAATGGATGAAGAGAACTTAGTTCCTTATAAATCACAAACTAAAGGTGTTATGCACGCTTGTGGTCATGACGCTCATACTGCAATGTTACTTGGTGCTGCAAAGTTTTTTGCAGCAAACAAAGAATTGTTAAACGGAACATTAAAATTGGTCTTCCAAAGTGCTGAAGAAGGACCATTCCCTGGTGGCGGTAGTTTCATTGTTGATTCTGGGGAACTTGATGATGTTGATGCTGTTTTTGGAATTCATATTACAACTTCAATTGAAGTTGGCAAGTTAGAAATTAAACCAGGGCCTTATATGGCGGCACCTGATGAATATATTATTGAGATCCTTGGAAAAGGAACGCACGCAAGTGCACCGCACACTGGGCATGACCCAGTAGTAACTGCGGCGCAGTTAATTCTGGCATTTCAAAATATTGTAAGCCGCGAACTAAAACCAACAACACCAGCTGTTATAAGTACAACTATTGTTGAAGCTGGGAGTGCCTTTAATGTTATTCCTGATAAAGTAATTATCAAAGGAACGTTACGTACATTAACTGAAGATGTTAGAGTATTTTGTGTTAAACGTTTAGAAGAAATGACTAAAAGTATTACTGAACTTAATAAGTCAGACTATACTTTTGAATTTATTGAAGGTTACCCGGCATTAATCAATGATGAAGCTATGACTAAGGTACTAGCAAATACAGCGCGCGATGTACTAGGCGCAGAAAATGTAACAATTGTTGATGATCCGATTATGGGTGGGGAAGACTTTGCTTACTACTTGCAACGTAAACCTGGTGCTTTTGCCTTTATTGGCGGCGCCAACAAAGAAAAAGGACTGGTTTACTATAACCATAGTCCAAAATTTGATATTGATGAAGATGCCCTACTTAAAGGTGTGCTAATTCATATTAATAATGTTTATAACTTTTTAAATAACTAATAAGGAATGATTTGATGATTTTAGTACTATTCTTATTTATGATTTACGCTACTATTGGCTGGCTATGGGAGACTCCTTATGTTTCTTTTAACGAAAAGAAATATATTAACCGTGGTTTCTTAAAAGGACCGTATATTCCAATTTACGGCCTAGCATCAATAACGATTATGCTTAGCATGAATCTTTTTGATGATATTAATGAAAATAATATTTTCATTATTTTGGCTCAAATTATATATATCGGTATTGTTTCTGCTGTTTGGGAATATGGTACATCTTGGAGTTTAGAAAAGCTATTTCATACAAGGTGGTGGGATTATTCGGCTCGGAAATTTAATTTAAATGGTCGAATTGCGCTTGACTATTCTATTCTATTTGGAATTGGTGGTTATATCTTGTGGCGTTTTGTTAATCCGTTAATGGAAAACATGTATGATTCATTATCAAGTACAGCTCTCTTGATTATATTAGGACTGTTTTATACATTATTCGCAATTGATAATGCCTTCACATTTAAAGATATGGCTCGTTTAAGAAAAATCATCTTACAGTTTGAACGTCTAAAAGAAGAACTGCAAGTGAAATATGAGTATCGTTTAGACGTTGTCCAAGATAACTTACTTCTTAAAAAACAAGATATTAGTGAATTCTTTACAACGTATAAAGCAACAATTAAGAAAGAATTACTTTCGCTCCATGGCCCAAAAGGAAGTAATATCTTTGAATCAATTCAAGAACGCTTAACTAAGGCTCATGAGTTAATTAACAATTCTAAAAATATATCTCGGTTCTTTAGTAAATATCCAAGAGCGAGAGCTAATCATTTAAACAGACTCCTCGGTTTAATAACAATTAAAAGAAAAAATAAGTAAATAAAATATTATAT
>JASFZA010000104.1:0-7541 GCA_045046715.1 Candidatus Izemoplasma sp. | reverse complement strand
AATTGTGAAGTTATTACAGATGAAACAAATACGCCAATTGATTTAAAGGTACTTTATGTTAATGAAAAAATTATTGATTTTTTGCACCTAGAAAAACAAGCATTTGTCGGAAAAACAGTTTTAGATTTATTGCCAAATATTGATAAAACCTTAATTGAGCTTTATGGAAATATTGGCTTAACGATGAAGCCTCATCGTCAAGTTCATTATCTTGATTTTGACTCTAATAATAATCCAGCTGGGTATCGCGATATTCACGGGCTAAGTGTTATTAAAGGGCAAGTTATTCTTACTTTCATAAATGTTACTGATACAATAAATGCTCAAAAGGAAACTGAAGATAAAATTCTTCGCCATAGTATGGTCCTTGAAACAGCACAAATTGGATTTTTCGAATTAGATATGAAAAGCAAAGAACTTTACGTTGATAAATTTGTAAATGATCTATTTGGAATTGAGTTGAACTATGATAATAATCATACTGAATTTAGAAAAAGGATTCATCATTTAGACTATGATAGAATAGTAGATTTAAATGACAAAGTAATATCAGGCGAAGCAGAAAAAGCAAATCATTCTTTTAGGTTTTTGAATACAAAAACTGATAAGTATGTTTGGATTAGACAATTGCTAATGGTTGCTGAAAGAAAAGATGGAAAAGCGATTAGACTATTAGGATTATTTACAAATGTCGATAAAGAGAAAAAACAAGAGGAAAGAGATAATGAAGTTAATTTTTTATTAAAAGAAACGACAAAAATCGCAAAAGTTGCACGACTTCTTTATTATCCGAAAATTAAAAGTTTTGAAAAATCTGAAGAATTAGGGAATTTTTTAGGATTAAAAGGAGTTATTAGTATTGATGATTACCGAAATATAATTCATCCTGATGATTTGGAAAAATACGATAAAGCAACAGAATATATAATTACCCATCCTCAAGGAATCGTTACTGACTACCGAATTATAAATAATGGTGCAATAAGATACATTCAAAGTTCGGTTTATGCTCAAACAGATGAATATGGTGATATTACCAAAGTATTTGGAATATTGAAAGACAATACCGATTTAGAAGAAAGTAAATTAATTCTTGAAAATCATCGTCATGCATTTGAACAAATATTTAATTCAAGTCCGGCAGGAATATTTATTTTAAATGATAAATTTAAAATAAATATGGTAAATAAAACATACCCAAAAATACTAGGAATCGATAAGTTAGAAATTGTATCGCTAAAAAGACTATTAGGGAAAGATTACCATCCAATTTTAAAGGATTTAAAATTGAATGGAAAAGCAGTTAATTATCAAATAGAGTATTCAAATAAAGATATTATTAAATTTTTCAATTTAAATATTGTAAAGATTGATGATCGATTTAGAAACTCATATCAAGGAACAATGATTGATATCACGCGTGAAGTTGAAATAACTGATCAAATAAACTACATGGCAAATCATGATGTACTAACAGGGTTGTATAATCGAAATTACTTTGAAGATTACATTTCTAAAGATTCAAAAGTATACCCATCCGGATTAATTATTTGTGATATTGATGGATTAAAAGTTATTAATGATGCATTTGGACATTTAAATGGCGATCAATTATTAATCAGCTTTAGTGATATTTTAAAAAATATTTTTAATGAGCACATGGTAGCACGAGTTGGTGGCGATGAATTTTGTATTATTGTTCAAAATACAACGTTTGATGAACTTGAAAAGTACGAAAGAAAGATTAAAGAAGCTATCAGTGAACTTGAGTTATATGGACTTGATTTTGACGTTAGTGTTGGATATTCACTTATTGAAAATACTGAAACTTCATTTTTAGATGCTTATGTTAAATCTGAAAATATAATGTATCGTCGTAAATTAACTGAAAGAAGTTCAAGAAAAAGTAAAGCATTAGATACAATCATGGCAACGCTTAATGAGAAGACCGAAGAAACAATAGAACATTGTAATCGTATCGGTGAGCATTCAGAATTGCTATTAAGAGAAATTGGGTATTCAAGACAGATTGATATTGAAGAAATTAAACTTTTAGCGAGAATTCATGATATTGGAAAAATTATTGTTTCAGAATCAATTTTAAGTAAACCAAGTATCCTTTCAAAACTAGAAAAAGAGAAAATAAAACTTCATTCTGAATCGGGGTATAAAATAGCTAAAAGCATTTTAGATTCTGAAAATATTGCTTTAGGAATTTTATATCATCATGAACGAATTGATGGCAAGGGATATCCACATAATTTGCCGGGAGATAAAATACCAATGTTTGCTCGTATTATAGCGATTACTGATGCGTATGACGCAATGGTAAGTGATCGTTCTTATAAAACTAAATTAACTAAAGAAGAAGCAATTAAAGAGCTTGTTGATAATAGTGGAACGCAGTTTGATGCAGAATATGTTAAGTTGTTTATTAAAGTACTTAAAAAAGCCTAATCATTTAGGTTTTTTTTATTAGGTTTATTTGTTATAATGTTGGTGGTGATTCATATGAGATTAAAAAATGTAGTAGGAGCTAAAGATTTAATTGATTCAAATCCTTTGTATATAATTGATAATCAGGAAAATGAATTCGTTGATTTAGCTGAATATAACAAAAGAAATTTACCAATTCATATTGAAATTGGAATGGGTAAAGGAAAGTTCATTTATACACTAGCAAAGCTTAATCCTGATCTTTACTATATTGGTATTGAAAAGTTTGATAGTGTTATAGTTCGAGCTTTAGAAAAACAAATTAGTGATCCGGTTGATAATTTATTATTAATTAGAACTGACGCTAGTGATTTAAGAACTTTATTTAAGTCAAATTCAATTTCACGAGTATACTTGAATTTTTCTGATCCGTGGCCTAAAATTAGGCACTTCAAAAGAAGATTAACTCATCCGAATTTTTTAAAAATCTATCAAGATATTTTAATTAAGGATAGCGAGATCCATTTTAAAACAGATAATATGAATTTATTTGAAGATTCAATTCAATATGTTAGTAATTACCCAATGGAGTTATTATATATTTCACTTGATTTACATAACGCAGACGATGAAGGAAATGTTACGACTGAGTTTGAAGAAAAATTCAGTAAACGTGGAAATCGAATATATAAATTAACAGCCAAATTTTAGGAGGACACAATGGACAAATTATTTAAAGAATTAGTAGATTTACCAGGAGCACCAAGTTTTGAAAAACCGATTAGAGACTATATGAGAAAAAATTTAGAACCGTATGCTGAAGAAATTATTGAAGATAAACTAGGTAGTATTTTCGGTATATTTAATAAAGGGTCAAAAGGACCTAAAGTTATGATTGCTGGACATATGGATGAAGTTGGTGGAATTGTAACTGGAATCACAAAAGAAGGGTTAATCAAGATGACTAATCTTGGTGGAATAAGTGGAGCTACTTATTTATCACAAATTATGGATATCTATACTGATGATTTAGAAATCATTCCTGGAGTTACCGCTTCTAAACCTCCACATTTAACAAGAGGAGATGCTGAAACTAACAAACCAATCTTATTTAAAGATCTACTATTAGATATTGGGGCTGACTCTAAAGAGCATGCTATTGAGCTCGGTGTTAAAATCGGACAACAAATTATTTCAAGAAATAATTTTACAACAACTAAAGATGGAAGAAAACATATATCAAAAGCATGGGATAATCGTTTTGGTTGCGGGATGGCATTAGAACTTGCTAAAACTATTAAAGCTAAAGATTTAGATTGTGAATTATACGTTGGTGCTACTGTTCAAGAAGAAGTTGGATTAAGAGGCGCACAAACTGCTGCGGGATTAGTTTCTCCAGATATCTTTATCGCGATTGATGCTTCACCTTGTGCTGATAGTTTTGGTGGCGATGAAGTTAGTGGTACACTCGGTGGTGGATTCATGGTAAGATTTATTGATCCTCACGCTGTTATGCATCGCGGAATGAAAAAATTCTTTGTTGAAACTGCAGAAGCAAATGGAATTAAATATCAATATTACCAATCACGTGGTGGAACAGATGCTGCTCGTGTTCAGTTACATGGAGATGGAGTACTAGTTGCAACACTAGGTATGCCGGCTAGATATATTCATTCAACAACATCAATGATCAGTGAAGACGACTATGAGTCATTAAGAGATATGCTGTTTACAATTGTTAAAATGTTTAACACAGAAGTTTATAATAATATTAAATCAAATGTTTAAGAATTAACAAACATAAATCAAATTATGGGACCTCATCGAGGCCTAAAAAGGAGATCGTTATGAGAAACGAAAGAGTATTAGAAATTACGACTATTGGCGTATTTTCAGGATTAATTTTTGTTATGGCAATAGTGCCATGGCTAGGGTTTATTGAAATTGGAATTGTTTCAATTACAATTATCCATATTCCAGTATTAATCGGTGGAATATTTGGAGGAAAAAGAGTTAGTTTAGCTTTAGGACTTGCGTTTGGATTATCAAGTTTGATGATTGCATTCTTAAGACCAACGCTACCAGCATCATTTGTCTTTCAAAATCCATTAGTATCAGTTTTACCGAGAGTATTGTTTGGATATTTCTTATATATCATATATAAGATTTCAATTAAAACAATACCAAATGAATTTACAGCAATGGTAGTTGCATTTGTTACTTCAACACTGGTCCATACAGTACTTGTATTAGTACCAATGTATATTATATTTGTTGATTCAGATATATTTAGTGGAATGTTTGGCTGGATATGGGGAATTATGCTTACAAATGGATTCTTTGAAGCAATACTTGCTGGACTTGTAGGAGCACCTATTGCTTATAGATTAAAAGTATATTTGAAAAATATGGGGCGATAATATGATTATATTAATTGATATTGGTAATACAAATATCGTAATAAGTGAATACCTTGATTCAATTGGAGAAATCTATCGATTTCAAACTGATAAATCAAAATCAAGCGATGAATACTACATATACTTAAAAGACATATTAAAATCTGCAACTGGAATTATTATTTCTAGTGTTGTACCAGAACTTAATAATACGTTTAAAGAGATTTTTGTTAAGTATTTAAACATCGTACCAATTTTTGTTGGTGCAGGAGTAAAAACTGGCGTTAAAATAATTACTGACAACCCAAAAGAAACAGGTGCAGATATTGTAACTGGTGCTAGTGGAGCAATTAGTGAATATGGCGATAGTTCAATAGTAGTTGATATGGGAACTGCAACGACATTCACTTTAATTCAAAACAAAGCAATTAAAGGGATTGTTATAACAACAGGATTAATAACGCAAAAGAATGCCCTTATTGGAGGAGCTAGTCAGCTTACACAATTTGAGTTTAAAACACCGAAGAAAATATTAGGAACAAATACGGTTGACTGTTTGAACTCAGGACTACTTTATGGACATGCTTTTATGATTGAAAATATTGTTAATGAAATCAAGAGACAAAACAATATAAGCGATATAAAAGTTATTATTACTGGTGGTGCATCGACCCTACTTAAGGACTTATTTAAAGAAAATTATATCTTTGATGATTACTTATTATTAAAAGGATTAGTTAATATTTATAAAAAAAATACTTAAAAGATGAGAATTTCTCATCTTTTTTTTAATAATGACCTAGTTTAATTGACAAACCTTTAAAAATTTTCTATAATAATTAGTAATTAGACCCTAAGGAGTGTTAAATGTGGTTTTTGAAAAAGTCCAGGAATTAATTGCAGAAGAATTAGGAATTGAGCTTGAAATTATTAAATTAGATTCTGATATTTCAGATGATTTGGGCGCCGATTCTTTAGATGCAATTGAATTAATTATGGCAGTGGAAGAAGCTTATGATGTTGAAATAGCTGATAGTGATGCAGTTAATATTAAACGAGTTTCAGATATTGTAGATTATTTAACAAGCGTAGGTAAATAAAAATACTCAAGTCATGAGTATTTTTTTTATATTTATGGTAAAATAGATTTAGTGAAAGAGGTGTTTTTCCGATGAAAAAACTAATATTAATTGATGGTTCAAACATTATGTTTAGAGCTTATTACGCAACTGCTTATACAGGTAATTTTATGCAAAACTCAAAGGGATTATATACAAATGCAATATTTGGGTTTGTAAATATGATGAATTCTATTGTAAAAGATGATTTTACACATATTATGGTTGCCTTTGACAAAGGAAAAAAGACTTTTCGACATGAACTTTTTGAAGACTATAAAGGCGGAAGAAAACCAATGCCTGATGAGTTCCGTGTTCAAATTGAATATATTAAAAAGAGCTTAGATTATTTAGGAATTAAAATGCTTGAAAGAGAACTTATCGAAGCTGATGATTTTATTGGTACTTTTACAACAAAATTTTATGATTACTTTGATGAAATTGAAATTATAACTAATGATAAAGACATGCTTCAATTGATAAATGACAGAACATCAATGAAATCAAGTCAAAAAGGATTAAAGAATTATACACGTTATACTCCAGAATACTTAAAAGAAAGTATGGGAGTTACACCTGACCAAATTACTGATTTAAAAGGTTTAATGGGTGATGCTAGTGATAATCTACCAGGTATCCCTGGAGTCGGGGAAAAGACTGCTGTTAAGCTTTTAACTCAATATGAAACGTTAGAAAACGTTCTTGAGCATAAAGCTGAAATTAAAGGAAAACTTGGTGAAAGAATTAATGAACATTACAAGAGTGCTATTCTTTGTAAAGAAGTAGCAACTATTAAAACTGATGTTGAATTTAGTGAATCGATTGAGGATTTTGAATATCACGGGCCTCATGTAAATGACCTTATTGAGTTTTATCAAGAAATGGAATTTCATTCTTTAATTAAGCGATTAGATAAAGTTAAGATTACTAAAAAAAGTAACTTTGAGTTTACAATTATCAAGGATATTTATGACATTGATAAAATATTATTAAATAATTCATTTATTACACTAGAGACATTCCATTCTAATTACCACACAGGACAGTCTTTAGGGTTTGGATTTGTTAATGAGATGGGGAATTATTTTATTCCTTATGATTTAATTCATTCATCGCTGAATTTACAAATGTTCTTGAGTGATGAAAATATAAAAAAATCTGTTTTTGATGTAAAAATGATTAAAGTTAGATTGATGAATGATGGGTATGATATCTTAGGTGTTGATTTTGATTTACTGTTAGCTGCATACATTTTAAATCCCAATAACACTAAAGAAGACTTTAGAGTTATCGTCAGCAATTTTTACTATGATGATGTTGAATATTTAGAAGAAGTATACTCTAAAGGGGTTAAATATCACATTCCTGAGTTAGCTGTATATGGTGAATATGCTGCTAAAAAAGCGTATGCAATTAAAGCATTAAAAGATAATTTAGTTGAAGATTTAAAGGATAAAGCACAATATGATTTATTTGCTGATATCGAGTTACCACTTGCTAGTGTATTAGCCAAAATGGAATTTGAAGGTATTTTAGCTGATCAAGATTATTTAGAAGTACTAAATCAAGATTTAACTAAAAAAATAGC
>JASFZA010000103.1:0-5122 GCA_045046715.1 Candidatus Izemoplasma sp. | reverse complement strand
ATCTTTGATAATCTCCACTAGTAACAATACTTTCACCATCACTTAAATATACAGTTGCGTAGTAAGTGTTTGTTTGGGAAGGATTGGTTACAGCTACTAAGAATTTTCCTGAATCTCTTGTCGGATGAATTCCACCGATTTCAACGTTTGATGTTCCGGCATTAAATAAATATGAACGAATACCTAACGAGTCTAAATATTCAACGACAACTAGGCTCATATAACCTTTACTCATCCCGCCAAGATCAATACTCATTCCTTGAAGTAATGTTATTGTTTGTAGTGATTCATCGAGTGTGATACCAGATGGGTCAGTATATGTATCGGCAATATTTAACTCTTGAATTGTTGGTATATTACAGTCTCCTGTTCCGGAATTAAACAATGGACTATAGTCACATTCTTCGCGGTAAGAACTCCATACTTTTAAAACTGGATTTAAAGCAATATTAAATAAGTTGTCAACTACATCTTGATTATCTAACGAATATTTTATCATGTTGTATAACTCGTCTGATAACTCGTGAGTTTCAGTTGGGTTATCATTGATCGTTTTAACATTTACGTATCCTTCATAAGTGTTATATTTATCACTTAGAATATGATAAAGCGCAATGATGTTTTCAACTTCAGCAAAGATAGGTTCTGAATCGATGTCTGGTTCAATATATAAAGTTAAAGTAATTGAAGTATCAAAATATGTAGATAAATCTAAGTCACATCTTAAAAACTCGGTACCATCATAGTCGACTAGACAATTGTTATTATCAAATTCAACGTCGTCATTGCTACAAGAAGTAGCGATGAAGGTGATAAATATTATCGATATTATTATTGATATTTTTTTCATAGTGTCACCTCTTTAAAGTATTATATCATAGATTCTTTTAAATGATTGTAAATAAAAACTGGCTAGGCCAGTTTTTGATTTTATTTTAATAAGCAGTTTCGTGATATATCAGTAATTCTTTAATTACTCTTATCATATTGTTTGTTGAAACACTACTACCAACGTATGCATCAATTAGGTCTTGTTCAGCAATTGTTGTAGGGTTTTTAATTCCAAAATAATCTTTATTAGTAAAAACACTAATACCTTCAAAATCAGATAAATCTTTTCCGATTAACCATGGAATAAAATCAGTTTCAAAATCAGTTAATGTTATTCCAGATGGAGTAGGACTACTATCGCCCCACATTCCTGCAGTGTAATGTCCGCCATCACTTCCAAAAGAAATTGTTCTAATATCGTTAGAAGACTTATTTATTTCAATAAACATAACTTGCCAATAATTATAATCAGCAGGACGGCATGTACAAGATAAGAAAGTGATTTGATATTTCATATAATCTCTTATTCCGGCATATTCATAAAGAATAAATGCGTTTTTTTCTGTTTCATGACCTTCTCCATTAATATGGATAAAAGGTATTACGTTTTCCAGTGTAGTTCCTGTACTTTCAGTACAGCTTGGTCCGACACATGCGTCATCACATGCAGTCACTAAAAAGATAAATGTAAATGTTAATAATAATAAAGCAATTTTTTTCATATTCTTCCTCCTAAAGTATCATTCATTAATAATTATAAAAGATATTTATGTCTAATACAACCAATAATTAAACTATTGGTTTGTATAGGAATTTGTTTTAGCTATAAGCTTTATGAGTTCTTCGAAGATATTTAATTCAAAGCCTTCGATTGTATAATAAGAACTTAAATCCACGTTGTTTAGTTCCATGCTTAATTGAAATAAGGTAAGTATATCGTCTAAGATGAATTCTTCAAGAAGTAGTAGCTGATTATTGTAGTCAACTAAAGAATCAAAATTATTTCCGCGATATGTTCGACCATCACTATTTATGATATCAAATCTAATTTCAGTGATTTTTCGACTTAAATCAGTAGTCCCATACACGTAATATACGTCACCAGTAGTTTCGTTTTCAAACTTAGCATAAAACGTGTCACCAAAGTCGTACGATCCATCGCCCATAACTAAGTATTGACCAGTATACTCATAGAAACCACCAAGGACAATGACGTTTGTGTAACCAAGGAATTCAAGAGCATGCATTACGTAACCACTTCTAATACAACCATCAGCATAAAGCAATATTGTCTTGTCAATATCGAACAGTCGATATAGTTCATCACTATTCGTTAATTGATCACTAGAAAACTCGTATGTATCATCGCGATAAAAGGCGTTATTATCCAAATAATCAAAGAACGGAATCACCTCAAAACTATCGATGAATCCTGTGGCGAAATGGTCTTCAAAATTCCTTAAATCAACGTACTGAATATCGTCTCTAAACATGAAATTATCAAGGGTGTACATATTGATAATTTCATCACCATTTAAGGGGTCAAATCTATCCTCTTCGATAGTTCGCACGCAACCTATTGCGAAGTACGTTAAACCAAGTAGCATAAACAAATAAATCACTTTTTTCATTGTCTTTACCTCCATAAAAGTATATACTTAATATAGTGTTATATAAATTCATTATAATACAGAAAATATTTAAGTAAAAGGAATGTTATTTTTATTATGATTTTCATGTAAAAATTGATCATTATTTTTATATAATTCTTTGTATTAAAATTCAAAAGTGAGGTGCAAATAAATGAATGCTAACGAACCGGTAGTAAATGATTTATTTACAAAATGGATTCTTGATAGTGAAACTAAGATTAATGAATCTGAATTGATTAATAAACTTCTAAATTACATTGATTTACAAAAACCTGAGATATGTGGTAAATGTACTCCGTGTCGAGATGGAGTTATTCGAATGGAAACATTACTTAAAATGTATTTAGATAAAAAAGCTGATTTATCTACTTTAAAAGAATTGGTCCAATTGACTGCTAATCTACGTGCTAGTCGCTGTAGTGTCGGGTTAGATATTGGGAAGAACTTTGAAGTGGTTTTAGAAAATAACTATAATACATTATATAATCCTGTAAGGAAATATTAAGGAGGAGATTTTATGGCAACAGTTACAATTAACGGAACTTCAGTAAAAGTTAAAAATGGAACTTCCATTTTACGCGCTGCTGAAAGTGTTGGAATCAATATTCCTATTCTATGTTTTCTTGAGGAAGTTAACGAAGTAGGATTTTGTCGATTATGTGTTGTTGAGGTTGAGGGTGAACAAGACTTAATTTCATCATGTAATACACCAGTAAAAAATAAAATGCGAATTTATACTGATACAAAACGTGTTTTAGAATCTCGTAAAACTTCGTTACAGTTACTTGCGAGTAAACATCGCTTTGATTGTTGGAGATGTCCGAAAGATGGACATTGTGAATTTTACGATATGTTAAAACAATATGATATCGAGTTTGATGAATTTGGTCCAAGTACTGGACGTTATGAAGATATTATTACTGGACTTGGAATCACCCAAGACCAATCTAAATGTATTTTATGTAAAAGATGCGTTAGTGTTTGTGCTGTAGAAGTAACAACAAGAGTTCTTAAATTTAGAGACGATGATGGATTAAACCCTGTTGTATCACCAACTGTCGGATTAACATTCGATCAAGCTGGTTGTATCAATTGTGGGCAATGTGTTGCTGTTTGTCCGACAGGAACTTTATTTGATACAGATCACATCGTGAAGGTTGAAGAAATGCTTGACGATAAAAAACGTTTTGTAATTGCACAAACAACTCCTGAAGTTAAAAGTGCACTTATTGAAGAGTTTGGATTAAACAAAGAATTAACTTGTAAAAAAATTGATGAAATGCTTAATGATGCATTACAACAATTAGGATTTGATCATACATTAGATGTAACATTTGCTAATGATTTAACGGTATTAGAAATTGCTACTGAACTTGAAGATAGAATATTAAAAGGGATTGAAAGTCCATTATTCTCATCTGTTTGTCCTAGTTCTGTTTCTTATATTGAAAATTACCAACCAGATCATCTAACTAATATTTCTCAAGTAAAAGGACCACATATTGCACAAGGTGCAATATTAAAATCTTATTACAACGATAAATATTTAGAAGAAGATAAACTTAAAATAAACGTTGTTAGTTTAGTAAGCTGTCCGGCTCGTAAAGCTGAGATTGCTCGCGAAGACTTAGAGGTTGATGGCGTTCGCGACGTTGACGCAGTTTTAACAATAAGAGAATTTGCAAGAATGTTACGTAAAAAAGAAATTGATTTTAAATCTTTAGCAGGAATTAAAAATGAAAGTTACTTTGAACCTTCAAGTGGTGCAAGTGTCCTGTTTGGAGTTAGTGGTGGTTTAACAACTGCAATAATAAGAACTTTATATAATATTCTTGAGAAAAAAGAATTAAGTGAACTTGATTTTAAAGATGTGTTAATTAAATCACATTCTAAAAAGGGTTCAATCAGAGAATTTAAAATTAGAATGATGAACATGGATATTAGATTTGCTGTTGTTGATGGTGGAGCTAGTATGAAAGAAATATTTAGAATATTAGAAACTGGCAAAAAGAAATATCACTTCATTGAATTAATGGCTTGTGCATCTGGATGTATTAATGGTGGAGCGATGCCGATTAACTTTAATGATAAATTAAACGATGCAATAGTAGACCGCGCAAATCTATTGTATTTAGAAGATACTTTATACAGACCTAACCGTAAAGCTCACTTGAATAAATCGGTTGCAAATATTTATAAAGATTTCTTCACGCAACCAAGCAGTAAACAAGCACATAAATACTTATACCGAGATTTCTCTGTAAAAGACATTCGAAATGAATAAATGATGATGGGAGAGATAATATGTTAACTGAATACAAAAAAATGTTAACCCCTAGTAAGGTCTACATTCCACTAACTGATTTAACTTATAAAATGGCTAAATCAATTGTTAAAGTCGGTGAGAAGGTATTTTTAGGGCAAGTGGTAGCTTATAAAGAAGATGGTTCAACTAAAGTTCCGGTCTTATCAAGTGTCAGTGGTGAGGTTTTAGCTTTTGAAGAAAGATTAGATCGATACAATAAAATTGTTGATCATGTTGTAATTAAGAATGATTATAAAGAATTAATTGGTGAAATTAAAACTTTTGAAGGTGATGTTCCAGCGGGAACAATCAGAAAAGTTTTAAAAAACAAAGG
>JASFZA010000102.1:0-20131 GCA_045046715.1 Candidatus Izemoplasma sp. | reverse complement strand
CAAATCAGAAAGTACAGCTTGAACTGAAACTTTTTCTTTTGTTGAAATGTATTCAACGATAGCTGGATCAATATCTCCACTTCTTGTTCCCATTGAAATTCCCGCAAGAGGAGTGAACCCCATTGAAGTATCAACACTAACGCCACCATCAACAGCACAAATACTTGCACCATTACCTAAGTGACATACAATTATCTTAGTATCTTTAATATCTTTTCCAAGCATTTCTGCTGCTCTTTGAGATACATATTTGTGACTTGTTCCGTGGAATCCATATTTTCTTACACCATATTTTTCATACCATTCATATGGAACACTGTACATATAGACGTTTTCTTTCATCGTTTGATGGAAAGCAGTATCAAATACCGCAACACTAGGAACATCAGGTAAAATTTCTTTAAAAGCACGTATCCCTGTTAAGTTAGCAGGGTTATGAAGTGGAGCTAAATCACTCACGTCTTCAATGGCTTTAATAACTTCATCAGTAATCATTACTGATTCACTAAATTTTTCTCCACCATGTACAACACGGTGTCCGACACCAGTAATTTCATCAAATGAACCAACAATTTTATATTCAATTAATTTTTCTAGTAACATTTCAACAGCTACTTGATGATCAGGAATACGGTTTACTTCACTAATTTTTTCCCCATTTACTAAAATCGTAAATTTTGATTCTGTCATTCCAATTCTTTCAACAATTCCGCTTGTAATTACATCTTCATTAGGCATATCTAATAATTGAAATTTAAGCGAAGAACTTCCGGCATTAACTGCAATAATTTTCATAATTCATCAACCTCTCTATTTATAAACCACTCATTTATATTATTTATGGTTTTGTTTAAATCATCAATATCATTAAAACTTGGTAAATCAACTAATAAGAACTTATTCTCTTTAGTAATATCTTTTCCTTTTTTTCTAAGTATTAAAATGCTTTTTGGATTAGTATTAAACATCGTGTCACTTAATTTAATTAAGCCAAATATATCTGCTCGATCATCAATCTCTTTTTTAAAGACGTCATTGCCTTTTCTTTCAAAGAAATCATTTTCAATTACACTTATAAAAAATCCACCTGGCGACAAATTGTCTAAATGGTGGTTAATTACTCCAAAAGGAAAATATAATCCATCTTTTTCAACATCATCAATTGGCATATCAGTCACAATTAAATCAAAGCTACCATTATTAAAAGTAAATGTATCTTGCACAAATACTTCATTATCAAAATCAAGTAAATCTAAGATGCTTTTTGATAACTTACACTTTAATGGATCATTATCGATACCGTAAACCTGGATATCTTGTTTTAGCTGATTTAATAATGTAGAAATCAAATTTGAAGTTCCAATTAAAGGATCAAATACATTCTTTAACTTTTGATCTTTATATAATTTTTCTACTAAATACGCAATAAAGATTCCAATTGTATCAGGAGTCATTTCTGAGTTTTTAGATCTTGTATGTTTAAAACCTTTTAAAAGTCCAAGTTGGACACTTTTTCTAATTTCTTCTGCATTAAATTCAGTTTTAGTTACTTCGTTAATTATCTTATCAATTTGTGTAATCAAATCATCTTTAATTACTAACTCGTTATCAATATCTAACAATCTATTAAAAGCAAAAATCATGCCTTCAATATAAGGTAATTCCTTATCATCGTATAAGATACTAGCAACGTTATCAAAGAAGTCATAAAACTTTTCAACATTAAATTTATCAACCATATTATCACCAATGCTATTTTACATTATTTGAAATGAATTGTCTAATAAAAGTCATATATATTGAACAAAGTTTTAACATTTGTTAAAATAAAACATAGAGGTGGATATTATGAATAAAACAATGATTAAGTTAATTGATCTATATAAAGCAAAAACAGCAAATACAAATCCAACATGTCGGTATCATCCAAGTTGCAGCAGTTACTCAAAAGAAGCATTCCAACTTCATAATTTCATCTATGCCTCAATTTTAAGTGTATGGCGAATATTACGATGTAATCCACTATCAAAAGGTGGCTATGATCCAGTACCTGGACACCACCACGAAAAGGAGAATGATTAATGAATTTTTTAGATATTAAATTAGAAGCAAATGATGAAGCAACTTATTGTTTAAGGGACTTCTTAGGTCAAAAAGTAATTCTGTATTTTTACCCTAAGGATCAAACACCAGGTTGCATAATTGAAGCAAGAAACTTTTCAAGTTTACAACAAGAATTTTTAGATCAAGGATATAAAATAATTGGTGTTAGTCGTGATAGTGTTAAATCACATAAAAACTTTATTTTAAAACAAAATCTAAATTTATTGTTGTTAAGTGATGTTGATGAAAAACTTGTAAAAGCGTTTGATGTTTTGAAAGAAAAACAAATGTTTGGTAAAAAATATATGGGAATAGTTCGAAGTACATTTGTAATAAATGAATTAGGTGAAGTTACTAAAGAATATATTAAAGTTAGCGTCAAAGACCATGCTTCAAAAGTATTAAAAGATATTACAAACTAATCGGATTTTTCCGATTTTTTTGTATATTTTGCATAAAGTTTAGTAGCACTATACTTTATGTTTAATTTATATATATTTTAGTTGACAAATCCCCTAAAAATTTATACAATTATCCCGCAAAGAAGATTTATTTAACAATAGATTTTTTATTGATAGATTATAACTTATGGAGGTATTATTATGAAAAGACTATTTACATCAGAATCAGTAACAGAAGGACATCCAGATAAAATCTGTGATCAAATTAGTGACGCTATACTTGATGCGATATTAGCTAAAGATAAATTCGCAAGAGTTGCTTGCGAAACAAGCGTTACAACAGGACTTGTGCTTGTAGCTGGTGAAATCACAACAAATACTTATATTGATATTCAAAAAATTGTTAGACAAACAGTTAAAGAGATTGGTTATGACCGAGGAAAATACGGTTTTGACGCTGATAACTTAGCGGTTTTAGTAGCACTCGATCCACAATCACCTGATATTGCACAAGGTGTTAATGTTGGTGAAGGTGAATATGAAGCTCAAGGCGCAGGAGATCAAGGAATTATGTTTGGTTTTGCGACTAATGAAACTCCGGAATTTATGCCAATCAGTATTTCTCTCGCTCATAAATTAGCTAAAAGATTAACTGATGTTAGAAAAAACGGTACGTTACCTTATTTAAGACCTGATGGTAAAACTCAAGTAACTGTTGAGTTTGATGAAAATAATAAACCATTAAGAGTTGATGCACTTGTTGTATCAAGTCAACATAGTGATAAAGTTTCACAAGATCAAATTAGAAAAGATATTAAAGAATACGTGATTGATTTTGTGATTCCTAGTAATTTAATGGATTCAGAAACAAAAATATTCATTAATCCTACTGGACAATTTATCGTTGGTGGTCCTCATGGTGACGCGGGTCTTACTGGACGTAAAATTATTGTTGATACATACGGTGGGTATAGCCGTCATGGTGGTGGAGCATTTAGTGGTAAAGACTCAACAAAAGTTGATAGATCGGCGGCATACGCTGCTCGTTACGTTGCTAAAAATTTAGTAGCTGCAGGATTTGCAGATAAACTAGAAATACAATTATCGTATGCAATCGGGGTTGCAGAACCAACAAGTATCATGGTTGATACATTTAATACAGGCAACGTAAGTGATGACGTTATCATCCAAGCAATAAGTGAAAACTTTGATTTAACGCCTAGTGGAATTATTAAGAACTTAGATTTAAGAAGACCAATCTATAAACAAACTGCTGCCTACGGACATTTTGGTAGAACTGATATTGATCTTCCTTGGGAAAAACTAGATAAAGTTAACGACTTAAAAAAATACTTACCAGGTGTAAAAAATGCCTAACAAGTTAGCTCTTTACGGTTTTAATAACCTAACAAAATCTTTAAGCTTTAATATCTACGACGTTGCTATTACCGAAACAAAAGAAGATCGAAAACAATACATAGAATATATTGATGAAATGTATAATTCAAAAAGACTTATGAATATATTACAAAATCTAGCTGATAAAATTGGAGCAAGTATTTTAAATATATCAAAACAAGATTACGATCCGCAAGGAGCAAGTGTTACGATGCTTATTAGTGAGGAAGAAGTTCCACTATATGCAATTGATTCTTCGTGTAACCGTGGTATTTTAACACCAATCAATGAAACAATTGTTGCCCACCTTGATAAATCACACCTAACAGTTCATAGTTACCCAGAAAGTCATCCACAAAATGGGATATCAACTTTCAGAGTTGATATTGATGTTTCAACTTGTGGTACAGTATCACCATTAAATGCACTTGACTATTTAATAAATAGTTTTGATTCAGATATTATTACAGTTGATTATAAAGTCCGTGGTTTTACAAGAAACAATGATGGTAAAAAAGTCTTTAAAGATCACGCTATTTCTTCAATTCAAAATTATATCAATAGCGATACATTAAAACATTACAATCTAATCGACGTTAACGTATATCAAGAAAATATGTTTCATACAAAAATGATGTTAAATAACTTAAAACTAGATAACTATCTTTTTGAAAAAAACGCTAGTGATTATAGTGAACAAAAACAAGCTGAGTTAATTAATCAACTTGAACTTGAAATGAAAGAAATATTTTATGGTAAAAACTTTGAATAAGTTTAAACTTAATCAAAATCAAAAACCATTATTTGATATGTTAATGTCTTATGGTTTAGATGATACTAATATATCTTTTGATGTCCCCGGACATAAAAGAGGTGTTGGCATCCATTCTGAATTTAAAAAATACGTTGGTGAGGAAATATTTAAGATTGATATAAATTCTTTAAAATCATTAGATATGTTAAGTCATCCAACCGGAGTAATAAAAGAAGCTGAAGAACTTTATGCAGATGTCTATCAAACAGACTACGCATACTTTTTAGTTAACGGGAGTACGTCAGGAGTTCAAAATATGATTCTTTCAACAGTTAAACCTGGTGAAAAAATTATCTTACCAAGGAATAGTCATAAATCAGCAATTAACGGATTAGTTCTTAGTGGAGCAATCCCGATTTATATCGACCCAAAAATTAATAGTATTACAGGGATAAGTGAAAATTTATCTTTTGAAGCAATTAAAGAAACGATTGATAATAATAGAGATGCTAAGTCATTACTAATTTTAAATCCAACTTATTTTGGTGCTGTTTCGGATTTGAAAAAAATTATTGATTATGCCCATAAATTTAATATTTATGTTATTGCAGATGAATCGCACGGAGCCCACTTCCCATATTGTGACAGATTCCCCGACAGTGCAATGAAATTTGGCGCAGACCTTGCAACAATTTCGATGCATAAAACTGGTGGATCACTTACACAAAGCAGTGTCTTACTTCACAACAAAACAAGACTATCACATTCAATTGTAAGATCTGTTGTTAACTTAGCACAAACATCAAGTGCTAGTTATTTACTACTTAGTTCACTAGATATAGCGCGATACAACTTAATTCAAAATAAAAAAGAAATATTTGATAATATTGTTAACCTAAGTACTTACTTACGAAATGAAATTAATAACATACCTAGTTTAAAATGTTTAGGTGATGAGATAATTAATCAATCTTCAGTTATTAATTATGATATTTCAAAAATTGTAATTGATACTACTTCTTTAAGTTTAACTGGTTTTGAACTGTATGATTTACTTCATGAGAAATATCAAATTCAGACAGAACTTGGAGAAACAAATGTTATTTTAGTAATTATTAGTATCGGAGATACTATTGATAACATTAATTTATTGATTAATGCTTTAACAGAAATCGCTAAAAAATATCAAAGTAAAAAGAAAAACATCATAAGTGTCCCTAACTTTTTAGCCAAAATGATTTACTCACCAAGGGACGCATTCTTTATGGAAAAAGAAACGATTAATCTTGAAGAAGCCGTTGGTAAAATTGCTGGTAAATCGATTATGATTTATCCACCGGGAATACCTCTAGTAAACCCAGGCGAGCTAATAACACAAGAAATAATCGATTACTATAAGTTTTTAAATATTCAAGGAAATGTAACAGTCGGTTCGAATGAACACGATAAAATTATCGATATTGATATTTTAAAAGAACAGGAGTGAAATTGATGAAAAAAGAAAACTGGTACACTGAAAACTGGACAGATGATTGTCGCTTTTCAATAAAATATGATGAATTGTTATATTCAGAAAAAACACCATTCCAACAAATTGATTTTTATAAATCTAAAACATTTGGAACGTTCTTTACGCTTGATGGTTTAATGATGGTAAATGAAAAAGATGAATTTGTTTATCATGATATGGTTTCACATATCCCGATGGCTGTAAATCCAGACATCAAAAGAGTGTTAATTATTGGTGGTGGTGACGGAGGAAGTGCACGTGAAATTTCTCGTTATAAAGATATCGAAATAATTGATATGGTTGAAATTGATGAACGAGTAGTTAGGTTAAGTGAGAAGTATTTGCCAATAACTGCATCAAGACTAAAAGAAGACAAAAGAATTAATCTATTCTTTGAAGATGGATTAGCTTTTGTTCAAAACCATGAACCTAATTACTACGACTTAATCTTAGTTGATTCAACAGATCCAATTGGACCTGGTGAAGGATTATTTACTTATGACTTTTATAACAATTGTTTTCGAGTATTAACTGATGATGGAATATTAATTAACCAACATGAATCGCCATACTTTGAAAACTATATTAAAGAAATGAAACGCTCGCATAGTAAAGTGAAAAATACATTTCCAATCGCATTAGTTTATCAATTTCATCAACCAACGTATCCTTCAGGACATTGGCTATTTGGATTTGCTTCTAAAAAGTTTCATCCCTTAAAAGATCATAAACCTGAAATTTGGGAAAAACTAAATCTAAAAACTAAATACTATAACAGTGGAATTCACCAAGGATGTTTTATGCTTCCAACCTTTGTTAAGGAGTTGTTAGATAGTGAGTAAACTTAACTTTATTGGTTGTGATAAAGATTATAACAATGCAGACATCGTAATCTTTGGTGCTCCATATGATGGAACAGCATCATTTAAACCTGGTTCAAGATTTGCCCCAAACGCAATTAGACTTGATAGTGACGGTATTGAAACATATAGTCCTTACCTTGATTGCGATATTGAAGATAAGCTTGTAACTGATATTGGTGATGTTGAATTTCCTTTTGGAAATAAAGAAGTTGTCTTAGAAAACATTTATCAAACTGCTAAAAAAATTATAACTGATAATAAAATACCTTTCATGATTGGTGGAGAACATTTGGTTACACTCCCATCAGTAAAAGCTACTTTTGAAAAATTTCCAAATCTTCATATCATTCACTTTGATGCCCATACAGATTTACGAACAGATTATTTAGGTGAAGCCTTATCACACGCTACTGTTTTACGACGCATCCATGATTTAGTTGGTGACAAAAAAATATACCAATTCGGAATTAGATCAGGATTAAAATATGAATTTGAATTTGCAAAAGAACATAATTATATAGAAAAATTCACAGTGAATACTGTGAATGAAGTCGTAAAAACATTAAAAGATGTACCCATTTATTTAACAATTGATCTAGATGTATTAGATCCTAGTATATTGCCAGGTACTGGAACACCTGAAGCTGGAGGTTTAAGCTTTAAAGAACTTCACAACGCATTACTAGATTTACAAGCTCTAAATATTGTAGGACTCGATGTCGTGGAACTCGCGCCAGAATATGATACATCAAGAGCTTCTACTGCAGTTGCTGTCAAAGTAATTCGTGAATTACTTTGTATATTAAAATAAGTAAAAAAATAAAACCTTTGAATTTTGTACTGAACTCCTATCTGTGTTAAAAATAGAGTGCAGTTCAAATTCAAAGGTTTTTTAATTATTCTTTTTCTAACAAACAAGAACTATCTTGGGCAATATAATCTTTGTGACTAACAAAGATAATAATTGCATCTTTTAAAAGTATATATTCACCTTTATGGCCATATAGTCCACGATTTAAACTTTGGACCATAACTTCTTTTAATCCTTCATAAGTCATTTCATTAACATGCTCTAATGCAGTTTTGTTATCACACTTCCATGTGTAATCCCAAGTAAAAGATTTTTCATCATCAGTATAATTTAGTGTTAAACCGTGTTCTCCACTATCTTCATTTTCAGTTAAAATGTATTCAACCTTACCTCTATCTTTGTATCGATATGATCTACTAAATGTTTTTGTATTTGCTATCATATTTTTATCCTCCTAAGATTATTACTATCTATTATATATTAATACTATATATAAATATTATACTCTTAAATAACTCTTTTGTCATTTAACTTAATCAATTTTTTATTAAAATAAGCGTTAAGATAGTTTTATCTTAACGCTTATCTATTAATTTAATTTTGTTACTTCTCCACTTTTAATAAGCGCATGTTTTACTCCGATAGGTCCAATGAAAGCATAGAATAGTGTCGCCATTAATACAACGATAAGAATTGTTACTCCATCTTCGGCAAAATCAGTTCTTGCTTGATATGCCATACCTAGTGCTACACCAGCTTGAGGTAATAAACTTAGTCCTAAATACTTACGAACTGAATCAACTGAATGCATCATCTTAGCTCCAACCCAAGCTCCAGATATTTTACCAACAATACGTAATCCAATATATATTACAGCTGTTCCGATAATTACTCCATAAACAATATCAGTTTGGCTAAAGAACGCTACAACCAATTCTGCACCAGCTAGTGTGAAGAACGCAACTAATATTGGTGGTGTAAATTTATCAACAGCCAAATCTGTTTCGTGTGCTTTTACTTTTGAAATCATATTAGCAACCGTAACACCAAATACCATCGGTGTTAAAATTGGTGATAAGTGAATTGTTGTATCACCAAAATTTAATCCTATTTTTGCGATTGCAACTGTTGCGAAAACTCCGAATAAACTTAAGTTTAATAACGTTTCATATTTATCATCAGATTGCATTTTAATTTTATTAGTAATTAAACCAACTACTACACCAAATATAATCCCAATAATTATTGAGAATGTAATTTCAAGTGCTGGGTCTCTTACAATGTCAAAAAATTTAATATCTGTTCCAGCATTTAAAGACTTACCAACTGAAAGTAGAACTCCAAAGATAACGATCCCAACAGCATCATCTAGTCCAACTAGTGGAATTAACGTGTCTGTTAAAGGTCCTTTTGTTTTCAACTTTTTAGTTAGTAACATAATTGAAGCAGGTTCTGTTGCTGTTGCAATCGCACCAAAAATTAATGCTATTGCTAAATCAACATTAAACGCCAACAACCCTAATGTTACTATTACTGTTGTAAACAAAGCTTGCATGATAGTAATAACAATTACTTCCTTACCACTTTTTTTCAATTTGCTAAATATAAGCTCTCGCCCTATTCCGTATGCGATAAACCCAAGTGCTACACTTGAGATAACTTCTAAACTATCAACTACTAAATCCATATCCGTAATTACAAGAACTCCACCAACCGCTAACCCGGCTACGATATATCCTGTAATATTTGGGATTTTAATTTTTTCGAATAATTTTCCTACAAACATCCCAAATACGATCACTATTGCTAGTACTAATAGCGCTTCATATTCTGATGTTGAACTTGCTGAAAGTAAATTTACCACTTCACTCATCTTCTTTCTTATTATATAGATATTAACTTGCCAAGAGCAATACTACTCCTATTCATTTAAGAAATCAAGAAAAATAAAAAATTAATTTATAAATTAGGGCCTTATTTATAAAAAATATATGTTAATATGTCTTTACATTAAAAAAAATTATGATACAATTAGTTGTTTGCATAAAAGAAGAAAGGAGGAATAATATGGAATATAACAATAAAATTGATAAAGCAATAACTGAAATGGGATTTACTGAATTTACAGAAATCCAAGAAAAAACTATCCCCCTTCTATTAGATGGACACGATGTAATTGGACATTCACAAACAGGAACAGGGAAAACTGCTGCTTTTGCAATACCAATCTTAGACAAAATTGATACGTCTTCTAAAGATATTCAAGCATTAATACTTTGTCCAACAAGAGAACTTGCTGTACAAGTTAAAGAAGAAATCCTAAGAATAGGTAAGTATATGACTGGTGTTAAAGTAATAGCTGTTTATGGTGGTGATCCAATTCACAGACAAATCACACAATTAAAAAAGAAACCACAAATCATTGTAGGTACGCCTGGTCGTACTATTGATCATATCAATCGTAAATTACTTCGTCTTAATAACTTAAAGTTTATGGTATTAGATGAAGCTGATGAAATGTTAAAAATGGGATTCAAGGAAGATATTGAAACAATTCTTGAAAGTGCATCGCCTAAACGTCAAACTTTGATGTTTTCTGCGACAATGCCTAAACCAATCTTAAACATTGCTAAAAGATATATGAACGATCCTAAACATGTAACAGTTGTTTCAGGAGCAATGACAAATGAAAATATAATTCAATATTACTATCAAGTATCTCCAGGTAACAAAACTGAAGCAACTACAAGATTGATTCAAGTATACAATCCAAAGTTAACTTTAGTATTTTGTAACACTAAGAGAAAAGTTGATCAGTTAACTGAAGAATTAATTAATAAAGGATATAATGTAGATAAAATCCATGGTGATTTACCACAAACTGTTCGTTTAGATACGCTTAAAAAGTTCAAAAAAGGAACGATTACTATCTTAGTAGCAACTGACGTTGCAGCGCGTGGATTAGATATTAAAGAAGTTGAAGCCGTTATCAATTATGATTTACCAGAAAAAGCAGATTACTATGTTCATAGAATCGGGCGTACTGGAAGAATCGGAAACACAGGATATTCATTCTCACTTGTTACTAAAAGAGAAGTTGAAAAGCTTAATGAGATTTTCAATAAAACATCTGCAGTAATCAAGAAAAGAAATATCCCATCATTTGATAAGGTAAAAGATGTCAAAGACGATAAGATTATTGAAAATATCAATAACATTATCGCAGAAAATGGACTTGAAGATTATCGCGAAATGGCTCAAAAATTAATAGTAGATAAAGACCCAATCGAGGTGATTTCTGCATTGCTGAAGGTAACTGCTAGAAATGACTCTTCACGTGAGATTGTTAAAGATTTAAATGAGGACTTTACGTTTAAAAGAAAACAAAGAAATAACTCAGGTAGAGGTGTTCAAGAAAATCAAGTACGTTTCCACCTTAACATTGGAAAAAAATTAGGTGTTGGTCCTAAAGAACTAGTTGAGTATATCACTAAAAACTCAAATGTTCGTAACAGAGAGATCAAAGATGTTACAGTAAGAAATGAATTCTCATTCTTCACTGTTTCTAAAAAACACAAAGATGAAATTATGTCTAATTTTACTAATACGAAATATAGAAGCAAAAGAGTTTCTATTCAAATAGCTAAAGATAGATAATAAATTTTAAAAGGAGCGAATAAATTCGCTCCTTTTTTTTAATTATCCCAGCCTTTTTCACCAGCATGAATTTCTCCAGCTCTTTGTAAAGCCGTTTTAACTACAATTAATCCGAATACTTCATAGAATAAGGTTGCAGCTAATACGATTGTCATTATAGTTTGTCCGATATATTCATAACCAACTAAATCAACAAATGCTAAGTCAGCCGTTAGCGCCATATCGATGGCGACTCCTGCTTGTGGAATTAAGGTCCACCCTAGATATTTAGTAACAGTTGGTGGTGCTTTAACTGCTTTTGCACTAAAGTGTGATCCTGATACTTTACCTATAACACGAACTACAATATATACTACACCAATTGTTCCTACTGTTGGAATAATTCCAATATTCAGTTCTGCTCCAGCTATTGTAAAGAATGCTAGTAATATTGGAGCTATAAATAAATCTGTCAGTTTCGTTAAACGATGTTCATACTTATCATCAATAACATTTGCTAACACAACACCAATTGTCATTGGTAATAATATTGCTGATGCATGAACGATTTGTCCAATACCGATTCCTAAGAATACTGCTCCTAGTATTACCATCAAAACAATATTATCTTCTTCTCGATTAAGCTTAATTAGAATACGTGATAATATATATCCAATCGTTCCACCTATTCCGACTGATAATAAAATTTCTTTTGTTGGTGCCCAAATCATTTCTGCTAATGATAATACTTCATTACCTGTCAATAAGAATGATTCACCAAGTGAAAGCATTACAGCGAATAGCATTATCCCAACGGCATCATCAAGTGCAACTAAAGGTAACAACACATCAGTTACTGGGCCTTTAGTTCTGTAATTTTTTACAACAGCAATTATTGGTGCAGGAGCTGTCGCTGTTGCGATTGCTCCTAAGATTAAACCATAAGTCCAGTTATGTTCTTTTGCAACCAAAACAACGGCCAGTGTAACCAATACAAATGTTACTAATGCTTGTGATATTGTAATGATTGCAACCTGTTTACCTGTTTTTTTCATTTTACGAAACTTAAGTTCAAGTCCAATAGTGTATCCAATAAAACCAATTGCTACTTGTCTAATTATCGTAAAATCTTTAACCATATCATGAGATATAAAGCCTAGAACACTTGGACCTATTAATACCCCAACTAAAATATAACCTGTTACTTTAGGTAGTCCAAATCGATGAACAAGCTTTCCACCAAGTAATCCTAAAATCAGTAATACTGCAACGTTAAAAATAGGGTTAGTCTCCATTGATTCTAGCAATGTTAAATCTGTCGAAGATAGGCTGCTAAACAGCCCATAAAATATACTTATATCCATTAGTTTTTCCAATTAACAAAGAATTTTTCAATAAACTCTTCTTTCATAATTGGTTTGGAATAATATGGCCCTATACCAATATTTATTCCAAGGTCTTTAACCATATCAATATTAGACACACTTGATATTCCATCAGATATAACTCTAATATCAATTTTATTTGCCAGTTCAGTCATAAAACTATAAACACTATGCATTCTTCTATATTCAGGGTCTTGATCAATTCTTTCTAGTAATGCTTTATCAAGTTTAATCGCATTCACTCCAGCGTCTGCTAAATAACAAAGTGAAGAATTTTTAGTAGAGTAACTATCTAGTACAATATAAAAACCTGCATCTCTTAATTCCCTTATTTTTTCAGTAGAATTATCTTCTTCGATAAATTCTTCATGTAATTCAATAATAATTTCTTTCGCTGATAGCTTATATTTATTTAACACTTTAAGTAGGTCGTTTATTTCAATACGTGATAAAGTTTGTATTGTAAAATTTAATGCTGCCTTAAATCCTTTAGATAGTTTAAATTGTTTATTATTTTTTAATTCACTCAAAAGTTTGCATGTTTCTCTAAACATTTTGCACTCAATATCAAAGATAAGTCCTGTGTAAATCGCGATTGGTAAAAACTGTACAGGTCTAATTGTCTTATCATAAAACACCCACCTTGAAACAGTTTCAAACCCAACAACTTCATTTGTAAAAGTATCTATAAATGGGTGAAACTTAGGGAAAAATTTATCGCGTTGAACACCATCAAAAAAATGTTTTTCAATCTCTCTTTTTTCCAAAAAAGCTTCTTGAATATTTTTATGAACCTCAATAACGCCATTTATTTTTTTTGCTTTTGCATCAGCTAAAGCATAATCAAACAACATTAAAACCTCTTTAATCGAACTACTTTCAAACTCTCCATAGTCAAGTACAGCAACTCGTGCATTTATCATAAATTGAACATCACTGTGCTTAAATGGACTATTGAACAGTTTATCAAGTACCGAAGGATCACATAAAAATTCATTTTCTGTTAACAGAATAAATGTATCTCCACTAATTCGATATACTTCAGATTTACCACAAAAGTTAATAAGCTTTTCTGATATATTTTGTAAAATATCATCACCAGCATTGTAACCCATAATTTGATTTATTTTTTTAAAATTCCATAAATCAATACAAATAAAATGAATATCTTCTAATTTTTTACTTTCGCAATCTCTGATTAAACTATGTTTGTTTTTAAGTCCTGTTAGATCGTCTATATACGCGAACTTTTCTAAACTAATATTGTTATCCATAAAAACCACCTCATCTTTATCTAGTTAATATTATATCATAGAAACTTTATTAAAAAAGAACAGAAGATTTGCGTGCAAACCAAAAAAAAAGCAACTAAATAGTTGCTTGGATTTTTATGGTGCGGGTGACAGGAATTGAACCTGCACTCCGAAGAACTAGATCCTAAGTCTAGCGCGTCTGCCAGTTCCGCCACACCCGCAAGATAATAATGGCTGGGCTAGATGGAGTCGAACCATCGGTCCCGGAGTCAAAGTCCGGTGCCTTAACCACTTGGCCATAGCCCAATTTATGGGGCGACTGATGGGAATCGAACCCACGAATGCCGGCACCACAAGCCGGTGTGTTAACCACTTCACCACAATCGCCATCTCTAAATGAAAGACTATTAATATTTTAGTCTTTTAGGGCCAAATTGTCAAGCGTTTAGTTATTTATATTTTAAATTATAATTTTTAAAAAAAATTCACATATTCATTTAACTTTTCGGTAATATTTTGTATAATGTATTATTGAAGGATGTGTTATTATGTTTAAATCAAAATCATTTACATTTCTAAAATTGTTTTTAATATTTCTACTACTAATTATATATTTGGAATTTGTTTTTAGAGCTCGTGTGTTTACTGTTAAATTTGATAGTAACTTATTGAGAATGTTGTCGTTTTCTTTTTCTTACTCGGTTCTTATATTGTTTTTCTTAATGTTCTTTACTGAAAAAACTGCTAGAAGACTATTTTTTGTTACCGCTGGTATCTTAACTTATACTTATTTTAATCAAGAAGTGTACCATAGTGTTGTTAATGGATATTATTCTTTTTCAATATCTGGTGGATTTTTACAAGCCGCGAGTTTTTATGCTAATTATTTTCAAGCATTTGAATTTGGGCAATTATTTTATTTTCTTCCATTAATATCGTTTTTTCTTATTAATAAATATACATACAAGTTTAATTTTAGTATTCAATATTATGCAATTAAACAGCCTTTAGTTGTTTTATTTATTGGCTTCGGAGCATATTTAGCCACTGTATCTTCAATTAGTTCTGTTAATCCAGTGCAAGTTGAAGGAGTAGATATGTTTACAGATCGTGATTTATATAATGATTTATATAGTGCCGATGCTGCTATCTATAAATTTGGTATGCTAACGTATTCTCAAAGAGACTTACTTTCGCTATTCCATTATAATAAAGTTGATGAAGATTTACAAATGCTTGAAATTGATGACTTTCTTTCCAAACAACCTGATCATGAATTAAGTTATTATTCAAACCAATTAGAAGATAAAAACTTTATTTTGATTATGGCTGAAAGTTTGGATACATATGCTATTGTCCCTGAACTTACACCAATGCTCCAAGAGGTTAAAGATAATTCATTATATTTTGAAAATTATTACTCACCACTTTACTACCGTAATACAGCTGATACAGAGTTTTTAGTTCAAACAGGATTATATCCAAATAAAAACGTTTCACTTAGTATGGAGGTTTATATGGACAATTACTTCCCAAATACTATGGCAAGACTCTTTAGCAGTTACACTAATGTTGATTATGAAACATTTTCTTTTCATAACTATACAGATTACTTCTATCCAAGAACAGATTTTCATACTCAAACTTTAGGATTTGATCATTACTTTGGAAGTGTTCAACTAGGATTACAAGATGAGCCTAGTAGTTTCGTCCTTAATCATGAATGGCAAAGTGATATTTTGTTAATGGAAAAAGTTATTGATATTATCTTTGATGATATGTACACATACGATAAATTCTATGCGAATATTTTAACAGTTAGTGGTCATCTGGATTATGATAGCAAACATACAATTGCTTCAACACATTACCAACAAGTTGAAGATTATGAAGAAGCTAATGGGCTAGATATTCCTGAAGATGTAAAATATTATTTAGCATCTCAAATAGAATTTGATTTAGCACTTACATATTTGATTGATGAACTTAAAGCACGAGGCGTATTTGAAGATACTGTGATAATGATCTTTGGCGATCATTATGCATATGGACTAGACGTTGAAACAATTTGGGAATACGATACTATTAAAGAAGATGGTTCTAATATTGATATTCATAATGTTCCAATGATGATTTATAATACCGGACTTGAAAATCAAGTTATTCCTAACTATATGTCTTCAATAGATGTTATGCCTACGATAGCTAATTTATTTTCACTAGATATTCACTATAATGAAATAATCGGTAAGGATGCACTTGATGGTGATAACAATACTGTAAGGTTTGCTAACTTAAGTTTTGTAAATAAAGATTTTTCATTTGATATAATTGAAAATGATTATATCCTAAATGAAAATACCACATTAACTAAAGATGACGCGATGATTTTAAATAACCATTTAATTAAAGAATATATTGTAAATAATATGATTTTAGAAATTGATTACTATCGAAAGAAAGAATCGCTAAATTAGCGATTCTTTTTCTATATTAATAATATAGTCTGCTTTGATTTTAATTTCTGATTCTTGAAAATATATATTTTCAAGTGGAATCCATTCATTAATCCATTTTTCTAACATTGTAGATCCATTACGTTCCTTTATTCTTTTTAACTGTTGTTTAGGCTCGATATCTAAATAGACTAATAAATCATAATTATTTATTAACAAAGGATGCATTGAATATACTCCCTCAATAATGATAACTTGGTTGATAATAACTGGTTGAGCGATTTCTAATATTTCTAGTTTACAATTATATCTATTCGATTTAATTGTTGATCCTAATATATTATCAAAGATTTCTTTTTGAATTCGTTCGTAATCAACATTACCACCAATTTGATTTAAGCGTGATTTAATTTTTCTGTTCTCAGGTAAAAAGTAATTATCAGTATGAAAAAGTGTCGCCTGATATTTATTAGCTAACGCTTTTGAGAATGTGCTTTTTCCAGCAGCACTTGGTCCATCAATTGCTATTATAACTTTATCTTTATTCTTAATGAGTTGTTCTATTTTTTCATATATATTCATTTAATCACCTGCTATTAGTTTATCATACTTTACCAATATTATTATATAGAAAAATCAGTACAAAAATGTACTGATTTATTTTTTTTATTCAAAGAACCAACTTAAACCAAAGGCCTTAGGTCCAACGTGAATTGCAAATACTGGTCCTAAATAGTGCGATTGGGAAAGAATTGCATCTGGGAATTCATTTAATAATGCTGCTTTTAACATTGTTACACTATCTAATGAATTTGTATCTGTAAGTCTAAAAGTAATCTTTGAACCTTTTGGAACAGTTTCATTAATTATCTTTACAAAATATTTACTTAGTTTTGCATACGTTCTCTCTTTGTGAACTAATTCAAGCTTACCATCTATTAATCTAATAATTGGTTTAACTCTTAATACAGTACCAAGTGTCGCCGATGTTTTTGACAATCTTCCGCCTCTTGCTAAGAAGAAAAGATTTTCCACCGTAAATAATTGATTTGAATTTATGATTATTGCTTCGATAGTTTCTTCAATGTATTTGGAATCTTTACCTTCTTCAATTAATTCAAATAGTTTTAACGCAACCATTGATGCACCAAATGCTGCAAGAAGTGTATCAAAAGTATAAATCTTTTCAGGTGTATCAAACATTTTTTTTGCTAAATTTGCTGATTGATACGTCCCACTTATTTCACTTGAAAGTCCAATATAATAGACCTTTTCGTATCCTTCTTTAATTAATCTTTCATAATTTTCTAAAAATACTCCTGGTGATGGTTGTGACGTTGTAAATGAAGATCCTGCTTTTTGTCGATCAAAAATAAAATCGTTAACGACGTCTATTTCTCTAAAGCTTTCAACACCATCAACCACATTCAATGATACTACTGTAGGATTAAACTTTTTGAATTCTTCATCAGTTAAGTAAACCGTGCTGTCAATTACTACTGCATATTTATTCATTTTATTTCTCCTTTTCTGTAGCCCATGAAATACCGTACCCTTGTTTTCCAAGGTGAACACTAAACGTAGGACCTATATAATTATTAGTTGTTATTATCGCATCAGGATATTTTTCTATTACTGCATCATGTAATTTATCTGATTGTTCAGTTGATGAAATATCTAATATTCTAACGTGTAATTTAGAATAATCACTAATCGTTTCATCCATCGCAGTCATGATATAATTAAATACTTTTTTATGAGTTCTTGCTGCTTTTACAAGATTATTTTTACCTTCAACCATTCTGATAATTGGTTTTATTTTCATTACAGTACTAATAAGTCCTTTTGTTCTTCCTAATCTACCACTTTTGATTAAAGCAGATAGATTTACAATAGAAAATATTAATTGTGAGTTCGAAATATAGTATTCCATTTTTGAAACAATAGATTCTAATGGTAACCCTTGTTCAATCATTTCTCCTAATTGCAACGTTAAATTTTCTGCTCCAAAAGCTGCAGTCCGCGAGTTGAAGACATGAACGTCATCAGGATTATCTAACATGTTTTTTCCCAGTACCGCGCTTTGGAAAGTTCCGCTAATATTATCACTAATTGTTAAGACAATAATTTTCTCGTAACCTGCTTTAAATAACTTTTTATAAGTTTGTAAAAACTCTCCAGGAGATGGTTGAGATGTTGTGATGTCTTCACCGTTGTCTAATTCATTAAAAACAAAGTCATTTTCTATTTCTAATTCTTTATAAGTATTACCTTTAATAATTACATTTAATGATACTTTTGTAACATTATACTTAATAACTTCTTCTTCTGTTATATACGTTGTACTATCAATAACTAATGCATACTTCTTCAATGTAAATCCTCCTTATAGTAAATATAAGTAAATACAAAGAAAGTGAAAAATACTTCCAGTAAGTACAAATAGATGCCAAATAAAATGTTGATATTTAAATTTTGAAACATAAAATACTACGCCAATTGTATAACTAAGTCCACCAATTATTAAGAATAATAATTCGTTACCCATGATTGCTTTCATATCATTAAAGATAAATACAATACTCCATCCCATAATTAAATACATAGCTAAATGAACATACTTGTATTTTTGTATCCATATTGATTTTAAGATTACTCCAATCAATGTTAAAGTCCAAAGTACACCAAGTAATATATAAGCAGACTTTGTTCCTAATGCTAATATTAAAAATGGTGTATACGTCCCTGTAATTAATAAGAATATCCCACTGTGATCAAATCTTTGAAAGACAGATACAACTGTTTCCATTTTTTCTGGGAAAGAATGAAAGAGTGTACTGCTTAGGTAAAGAAGAATAAGTGATATACTAAAAATTAATGTTGCTAGTGTTTCTTCTAAAGTATTTGATTTAACTAGAAGTAACACTAAAGCGGTAATCGATAATAAAACACCAAATCCGTGTGATACTGCGTTTGCAATTAATTCTCCTAATGATGTTGTTTTTTTCATATAAATTCTCCTTACAATAAATTACTCTATCTCACATAATACTTTACCAAAAATTACTCTACGTGTCAAGGTAATAAATTAATTGAATTATATTTGATATTATAGTAAAATAAAACAAGACAATTTTTGGAGGAATAATATGGAAAGAACTTATGTAATGCTTAAACCAGATGCACTTGAAAGAGGACTTGTTGGTAATATACTTACACGTATTGAAAATAAAGGATATAAAATAATTGATATCAAAAAATTTACTTTAACTAAAGAAATTCTTGATGATCACTATAGCCACAAAATGGCTAAACCTTTTTATCCTGAAATTGTAAGCTTTATGACTAGGGGTGATGTTATCGGGATTATAGTTGAAGGTAATGGTGCAATTGAAGGTATTAGGTTACTAGCTGGACCTACCTATTATACCGAAGCACATCCTGGAACTATTCGTGGTGATTTTGCAAATAGTTTAGGCGAGAATTTAATTCATGCATCAGATAGTAAAGAAAATGCAGCAATTGAAATAGCGAGATTTTTTGGGTAAACAAAAAGCCATT
>JASFZA010000101.1:0-13345 GCA_045046715.1 Candidatus Izemoplasma sp. | reverse complement strand
TAACATTTCACTTACTTCAATATAAAGTTTATTTAGTTTTTGATTATTTAAAAGTGAAGGTATTTCTTCACACATTTTGTTGAATGTATGATACCAAAGTTGATAATCATCAAACTTACCAAAACTTCTGATTGATTTATTCTTTGTATTCCATGGCTTAAGACCTGCAAAATGGATTCCATATAAAGCTTCAATTTTTGGATACCCGTTAAATGAAGAATAACGTAAGTCCATATTTGTCCACTTACCACTCATCTTGACTGTTATGTATTGCATTTCAGGCCAATTATATGAACTGATTTCTTCTTGAATTATTTTATTCGTTAAATCTTTCATAATGGAATCATATAAATTAATTGTTGGATTAAACAGGTATAACGCTGCATTTACACCCATATTAGCTTTATCATTTTTAATCCGATCTGTAATATCTTTAGGGATTAATGTTCCATGTGGAACATCTTTATATATTTTATGCCAATTCCATGTTCCATCAATGTCTACGCTTGGTGGAATGATATATTTACCATCAATATACTCCATACAATACTCTTTCTTTTCATTAATTACACCAGCTGGTGCTTTTAAGTCAAATAACTTATCGTAGTGAATTAATGGTAATAAATCACAATCAGCAATGATTATTTTATCATAGTCTTTTCCAAAATCTCCATCTTCACCTAATCGAAATGCATTAAATCTAGAAAATAGAAACGGTCTATCTTGTCTTTCATGTCTTCTGTCATGTGGGACGTATACTTCGTCAATAATTAGGACATCATCATATATTTCCTTTAAGGAAGTAATTGCTTTTTCGGTAATATTTTCTGAAACTATACATATTAAATCAGCTTTAGAATCTTGTAGTTTTAATGCATACGCAAAAACCAAAGCTCCAGGTAAGTAAGAATCATTTCTAATAATAAAAGTTACAAAAGCATTTTCGCTCATAATAATCATTCCTTTTCAAGTGAAATTATAACATGTGAAAATCAAATATAAAACACATTTTAATATAGTATGGTAAAATAGTAATAAGGATGTGATTTTATCAATAAAAGAGAATTGTATAAAGAACGTAAATTAGATCAAGCTAATATAGATGGAGTTGTTTGTGTTTGTAAACAAGTAACCGAAAGAAAAATTAGAAAAGCAGTTCGAGATGGTGCGAAACGTTTTATTTCCGTAAAACAAAGAACTGAAGCAGCTACGGGTTGTGGGTTGTGCCAACCAATTGTTGAAGATATTATTGCTGATGAATTAAACAAAAAATAAGTGGACCAGTATATATTGGTTCACTTATTTTTTTGTTAAAATGTATATTTATTTAATCATTACAATAAAGAATCTATTAATTTATTTAAATAAGCTTTTATTTTATTTGTTCCTTCTTGAATGGAACTAATTTGTTCTTGGTACATGTTGATCATTGTTTCATCAACAAGACCCGGTAAATTTACTCTTACATTTAATAATGCTCCTTCAATACCAGAACAAAGATTTAGAACGCTAACACCAATATCACCAAGTGTATTTTTATTTCCATACTTAACAAACAGTTCAACGTCTTGTAAAGCACTGTATGTAATTTGCGCTACTTCTAGTGGTACTTCAGTTGCATAAATTGTTGCTTTTAGAATAGCTGTTTTTCTAATCATTACTTCTTTATCAGAATCTTTAGGTAATCTATATGCATTCATAATTTCATTAAAAGCATTTGTATCTAAATCAATTAAAACTTGTAGTCTATTTAATCTTTCTTCAAAAGAATTAAAGGTACTTATATATTGTTCTTTAATTGAATCTTCAAGTCTTCCAAATTTCTTTTTAGTAACTGTTAGTTCTCCAGACATTCTTAAAAGTGCTATCCCAAGAGATGAAGCTAATGCACTGACGCTACCACCACCCGGTGCAGGAGTTGCTGATGCAACTTTATTAATAAATTCAGTTACTGTCATATCAATAAGTTTCATTTAGTTTTCCTCCAATATTTTTTGTTTATGGACAACTAATTTACCATTTTTAAATACATCTTTAGTATGATTAATCCCAAAGTGATACATAATATAATTTAAATTATTAGAGTTAAAAATTACTATATCAGCATTTTTACCTCGTTCAATTGATCCAATTGTTTCACTTAGTTTTAAATTATAAGCAGCGTTAATTGTAGCTGCATTAATAATTTCACTAGGATACATTTTTAGTTTATTTGCAGCTAGTTGCATTACAAATTGGAAGTTCTCACTAGGACTACTTCCAGGGTTATAATCACTTGCAATTGAAATTGCAATATTATTATCAATCATTTTTCTGACTGGTGCATAATCCTTATTTAAGTAAAATGAGGTTGATGGTAAAATATTTGCAACTGTATTTACTTTTGATAAATATTTTATTCCTTCATCGTCTATTGCCATTAGATGATCTGCACTTGCAGCATTCAATTTAGCAGCAAGTGTTGCTCCACCTAAAGAAACAATTTCATCTGCATGGAGCTTTAAAAAGAATCCTAACCGATCTGCATTAATTAATATCCGCGCTGTATCTTCTCGATTAAAAACAGTGTCTTCGAGAAATACATCTGCAAATTTAGCAAGATTTTCTTTTTTAACTAACTCCATTATTCTAATAACTTCATCAATATACCCACGTTTATTTTTACTATATTCTTTTGGTATAGCGTGTGCCCCAAGGTACGTAGAAACTATGTCAATATGATGATTTTCATTTAACTTTTTTGCAACTTCTAATTGTTTAAATTCAGTTTTCTCATTAAGACCATATCCGCTTTTAGCTTCAATAGTAGTAACGCCATTTAATAACATATAATCTAAAGACTTATATGCTTTCTTATATAGCTCATCAAAAGTAGCTTTTCTTGTTTTTGCTACAGTACTTAAAATTCCGCCACCGCTTTTTAAGATATCTAAATAAGGTACGCCTTCAATCTTGTCAATAAATTCATCTTCTCTTGAGCCGGCATGAACAAGGTGTGTATGTGAATCAATTAAACCTGGCATAACAATATTTCCATGAGCGTTGTGCATAACAGTTTTTGGTCCTACTTTGTTTTGGTAATCATATCCACCGCAATCCATAATAACACCATTTTTAACAGCAATGAATGCACGCTTAATCTGTTTAAGATCATTCATTTTTTTACCTCTTACTGGTAATGTTTTATGTTTTGGTGTAATTAAAGTTCCGATATTATAGATTATTAGATCAGCTTGCATAGTAACACATCCTTCTTAGATATTTGCTTCTATAATTTTTTCTTTATTAAAGTCTCTAAACTTTAAATATTTTATTGCATACTTCGTTATTTCATCCAATGAGAAATCGTTATTGTATTCAATATTATTTACACTAAAATAATATTTTAAACTTCTAACAACAGCATCTTTTGGAATAAGTCCAACTAACTCACTATTAGTTACATCTACATTATATCTTAAAGCTTCCATTTTTACAGTCTCAAATATTCGATAAACAGGATTCTTTTTATAATTCAAAATATTCATTGTTACTTGAACGTGTCCACGTTCATTTAAATATACAGGCCCAGCTTGAACAAATGTAAAACCACCTGAAGAGTTTCTAATCGCTTGGGCTATCTTCTTAGGGATAGTTATATCTTTTGTATCTAAGTCGATATTATAAGCAATTAAGGGTACTCTAGCGCCGATTCCTATAACGCCAAATGTTGGATGAATCTCTCTTTTACCAAAATCTGGAATCCAGTTGTCTTCTTTGATTTTTTCTTTCATTCCTTCAAATTCACCTTTACGAATATTTGGTAATCTTTTTCGGTCTTTTTTATTTGCAGCTTCGGCATACATGAATATCGGGATATCAAATTTATCATTAATTTTCTTAGCGATGATATTTGCATATTCAACACATTCATCCATTGTTATGTTACCTATTGGAATAAATGGTAAAACATCAATAGCACCCATTCTTGCATGCTCACCCGATTGAAAATTCATATCAATATTTATTAATACTTGTTCAGTAAAATTAAGTAGCGGTTCAATCATCATTTCAGGATCACCAAGAAGTGTTACTACTGTTCTATTGTAATCGCCATCACTTTCATAACTTACAAGTTTAAATCCTTTTTGGTTTTTTAAAGGTTCCACAATCCTTTCAATGATAGCTAAATCTCTACCCTCAGAAAAGTTAGGAACACATTGGACTAATTTATTCATTTTAGTTTCCACCTTTTTTATACATTTTTTCAACTAATGAATCAATAAAAGATTCATTAGTTAAGTAAGGTAATGTAATGTGTGAGTTATGATTTTTCTGATTATAACTTCCACTTGTTTTAATTGCATTTTCATTACGTGCCCAAGCACGTCTAGAAACTCCACCCATAACATCCCAAAGCATTGCGTTTGTTAAAATATCATCAACACGTTTTGAACCATCAAGAACCATTCCATACCCACCATTAATTGCTTTAGATATTCCAACTCCACCACCGTTGTGTAATGAAACTAAACTCATTCCACGAGCTGCATTACCAGCAAAAACATGTGTTGCCATTTCACTCATAATGTTTGAACCATCTTTGATATTAGATGTTTCTCTAAATGGTGAATCAGTTCCACCTGTATCGTGATGATCTCTTCCTAACATAATAATGCCAACTTCATTATTTCGAACCATCTCATTAAATTTTAAAGCGATTTTTAGTCTACCTTCAGCATCTTGATATAAGATACGTGCCTTTGTTCCAACTACTAATTTATTTTTCTCAGCATCCTTAATCCAGTTGTAATTATCTAAATCTTGGAAACGTCGATATCGATCTATTGAGTTCATTGCTGCTTGATCTGTTTTTACTAAGTCTGAATCTTTACCAGATAAACAAACCCATCTAAATGGACCATACCCGTAATCAAATAATAATGGTCCCATAATATCTTCAACGTAACTTGGCCAAATAAAACCATCTAAATCATTACGTTTATTTTTACAAATTTCTAAATTACCCGCGTCGTATATCGCTTTCATAAAACTATTACCATAATCAAAGAAGTAAGTTCCTTTTGCAACTGATTCTTTAATTACTTCATAATGTTTTTTAAGTCCGATATCAACTAGCTTTTTAAATTGTTCTTTATCATTTTTTAATAACTCTGTCCGTTCTTCAAAAGTGATTCCTTGCGGAACATATCCACCATCGTAAACAGCGTGACAACTTGTTTGATCTGTCAGTAAATCAATTGTTATATTATGCTTATTTGAGTATTCAATAAGATCAACAATATTCCCATGATAAGCAATTGCGATTGCTTCATTATTTTCTAAAGCTTTTTTAGCTATCGTAAATGTTTCTTGTAAAGAGTTACTTACAACACTTACCCATCCTTGAGAATGTCTTGTTGTAATTCTTGAAGAATCAACTTCAGCAATTATTCCAACAGCGCCACTGATAACAGCTGCTTTTCCTTGAGCTCCACTCATTCCTCCAAGACCACTAGAAACAAAAAGTTTTCCCTTTAAATCTTCATCTTCAGGAATACCTAATTTACTTCTACCAGCGTTTAGTAAAGTTGAATAAGTACCATGAACAATTCCTTGAGGGCCAATATACATCCAACCCCCAGCAGTCATTTGTCCATAACTAGCAACTCCTAACTGTGCTGCTCTGCTAAAGTTTTCTTTATCATCAAACTGGCCAATCATTAATCCGTTTGTAATCATAACTCGTGGTGCATCAACTTGGGATTTAAATAATCCAAGTGGGTGTCCTGATTGTAATACTAATGTTTGAGTATTATTTAATTCTTCTAAATATTTTTTTGTTAAATGATACTGCATCCAGTTTTGAAAGACTGCCCCAGTTTCACCATAAGTAATAAGTTCATAAGGGTATAAAGCAATTTCTAAATCAAGATTATTATCAATCATAACTTGGAATGCTTTTCCTTCAGTAATCTGACCTTTATAACTTTCAATTGGTAATCCTTTTAAAGCTTTGATCGGTCTAAAACGATACCCATATATTCTACCTCTAGTTAATAGTTCTTCTAAAAATTCCGGAGCTAGTTTTTCATGCCATTCATTGGGAATATATCGCAATGCATTTTTGAGAGCTAAACTAGTTTCCTCTTTTGTTAAAGTAAACTCTCTTTTAGGAGCTCTTCTTATTCCTTCTTTAAAGCTTGGATAAACAGGCAAGTCTTTAAAAATATCTTTAAGTGTATATAAATTATTTTCACTTATAAATTTATTATCAATCATAACTTTCCTCCTTAAAAATATATTCATATAACTCATTACTTTTTATTAAGTCATCCATTAAGTGAAGATATTTATACATCACAATATCTTCTTTTATAAATGGAATATATTCTCTTACCTTATTATAAGCTCTTTGTGTCATTTCTCCAAGAACCATATCTTCTCTGAAATCAATAGCTTGACATGCTGTAAAAATTTCCATAGATATAACTTTTTGAGCATTGTCCAAAATATCACGTGCTTTTCTAGCACCTATCGTTCCCATTGAAACGTGATCTTCTTGATTAGCGCTTGATGGGATTGAATCAACACTTGCCGGATGGGCTAAAACTTTATTCTCACTTACAAGTGAAGCTGCACTATACTGAACAATCATAAATCCAGAATTTATCCCTGGATTACCAACTAAAAATGGTGGTAAGCCATTTGATAACGCTGGGTTTACCATTCTTTCAAGACGACGTTCACTAATATTAGCAAGTTCGGCTAAAGCAATTCCTAAAAAATCAAAAGGTAAAGCTAATGGTTGCCCGTGGAAATTACCAGCTGAAATCGCTGATAAATCATCAATAAATAGTAGTGGATTATCAGTAACAGCATTAAGCTCAATTTCAACTTTATCCAAAATATAGTTAAATGCATCTTTACTCGCACCATGGACTTGAGGAGTACATCTAATTGAATACGCATCTTGAACTCTTAATTCTCCCTGAAGTGTTGTATAGCCACTTCCTTTTAAATAATTTAAAACATTTTTTGCTGTTTCAATTTGTCCACTGTGTCCCCTCACACTATGAACGCGGGGATCGTAAGCGTCAGTTATTCCTCTTAACGCTTCCATCGTTAAGCTAACTGCAATATCACTCATCTTTGATAAGTATAACGAATCGTATATAGCAAGTGCTCCAACTGAAGTCATTGCCTGAGTTCCATTTATTAAACTCAATCCTTCTTTAGCACCTAAAGATTCTATTGGTAATACATTTTCCATTTTAAATGCTTCCAAAGTATCCATTCTTTTTTCTTTATAAAAAACTTCCCCCATTCCAATTAAAGGAAGACTCATATGTGCAAGTGGTGCTAAATCACCACTAGCCCCAAGTGAACCTTTCTCAAAAACAACAGGTGTAATATTTTTATTTAACAACTCAATAAGTTTTTCAAGTGTTGCTAACTTTACACCGCTATAACCTTTAGCAAGTGCATTAACTCGTAACACCATCATCCCTCTTACAATTTCATCACTAAATTCATTGCCAACTCCACAAGCGTGACTCATTAGTAAATTCTTTTGTAATTCTCCGACCTTACCATTTTCAACAACAACGTCACTAAGTTTTCCAAAACCAGTATTTATTCCGTAAACAACTTTGTGGCTACGGACAATTTCATCAACCATATCTCGTGCACGATTAATCTTAGTTTTACTCTTTTCTGTTAGTGATACAGCTTCTTTAAATCTCGCTACCTTAACAAAATCACTTAATGTTAAATTATTTCCATCAATATAAATCATAATTTTACCTCCAATTAAATAGATGAGTTAATTATACATTATATTGTTAAATTTATAAAGCGCTTTCATAATATAAATGGCTTAGTTTAGCGCTTTAAAGCATTAATGAGCTAAAGTGTTTTCCTGAAAAGATGAAGCAAAATCGCTTCATCTTAGTAGTTTTCTACCACGAGATATATTCCCCTTGAAGATAATCTTGATACAACTCAATTAATTTTTGTCTAATTTCTGAATCGATATCTTGATTTACTGCAAATATATTTGAATTTAATTGTTTTGAATTAACAGTTCCAGGAATGACGGTAGTTACAGCGTTGTAACTTAAAATGAATCCTAAAGCTGTTGGTACTAAATCATCACTTTTAACAATCTTTTTAATCTTCTTAACAATCTTACTTCTAAACTTTATATCTTCTTTTGTCCATCTTGCTCTTATACCAGTAAAGACAGAATGTTTATTATATTTCCCACTAAGCCAACCTGAATCTAAAGGAACTTTAATTATTAAGATAATATCTTTTTCTTCAATTTTATCAAAAACACTAATTGCTTCTTGATACATAATGTTAAATGTTACTTCAAAGATATCAACTTCAAGATTTTCTAAGACAAGCATTAACTCTTCTAAAGTATCAACACTAACACCACATGCTTTTACTAATCCTTTTTCTTTTAACCTAACAAATTCATTGCAGTGTTCAGTTGAACCTTCTAATATTAAACGATCCGGATTATGTAATATTACACTATCAATATAATCAGTATTTAATCTAACCAAGCTTTCATTAATTGATTTTTCAATATTTTCAATACTAAAATCAGTTACACCCTCAGCTGAATGGCCAAACTTTGTATTGATAATTACTTTTTCACGATAGCCTTTAATTGCTTCGCCGATAATTCTTTCACTTACCCCATTACCATATTCTGGAGCTGTGTCAAAAAACGTTATACCCTTTTCAATTGCTTCTTTAACAAGTAAAACTCCATCACTATAACTAGTTCCATTCCACATATCGTTATTTCCAAGTTGAAATCCACCAAACCCCAACTCAGATATTTCCTTATTAAAAATTTCTGAAAAAGTATATCTCATTGTAAACCTCTTTTCTTGATTCTAATAATATATTTTACCATAACGTTTTACCCATTATAATCAAGTTAACGTACTTACCATCAACGTAAAATCCTCTTTCAATTTCGCCCTCAATCATAAACCCAAATTTAGTATATAATTTAATAGCGTTAATATTATCTTTCCTTACTTCTAAATCAATTTTAGTTTTACCTAACTTCATCGCTCGCTCAATAATAGCATTTGTAAGTAACGTCCCAATACCTAAAGAATAAAATTCTTCTAATACTGATATCCCAAAACTTACACGATGTTTTACTCGGTCTAAATTTTTACTAGAAAATCCAGCGTCACCAATAATAACTCCATTATATTTAACAACCAACATACAGTTATGAATCGAACCTTCAAGACGCTTTATGAACTTTTCCTCATCTTTAATTGTCATTGTCCACTCATGAGGTTCTCGCATTAAATTTTTACTTTCAAGTAAAGCCTGATTCATAAACTCAATAAGATCTTTAGCATCCTCAACTTTTGCATCACTTAACTCAACAACCATACCGTCTTTTAAGATGTGTTCCATCCAATCGCCTCCCTTTAAAGATAATCCCATTTTACCATATTATCTTTCTTTGTTAAATCTATGAAATTAAAAAGAAGCCAAAGGCTTCTTTAAATTATTTTAATTTTCTTTTTAATCGCTGCAGTCTTATAAAGTACGGTATAAAATAAATACCATTAACAATCCAAATAAATATTGAAAAGCTCAGCAGTATAAACCAATCAACTTCAACGATATAAATATGTAATACCGATAAGACAAATAGTAAAACTAAAGGTGAAGCCTCTTGTAGATAATCTTCTTTTAAATCTAAGCCTTTAATTTTAGGATTACCCATTTGTAATCTCATCACAATACTTTCAAGCAACTCATCGTCATATAGATTAAGACTATTTCTTGTATCATTATTTATTCGATATCTTTTGCCTTTAATCATTAAGAAAATTGAATTATCTACTCTGTCAAAACAACAGATATCTTTATAACTCACTTTTTTATATTTTAACCGATACGGTAACAGTACCTCTTTATCATTAAATTCAATATAGTAAGGACTATTAAATGATTTGATCAATGTATAAGAATACTTAATAAAAATTAATAACGATACTAAAGTAGTTGTTCCAAAAGAAATAGATGTAAATATTAATAACTGAGGACTAAGATCATATAAGTAGAAAAAACTACTAAAGAACAAACCTGTAAAAGCTCCAGAAATTACAATTAAAAATATTAACGCTACCTTATTTTGTATTATTTTTAAATCTTGCATAATATAGCCACCTTTCTTCTTTAATCATTATATCACAATATCACTATTGTATAGAACACAATTCTAATAAAAAAAGGGAACTAAAAAAGTTCATTTTAAATATTTCATTTACCAAACATTAGATAAAACAATAATCATATAATTAAAGAAACTAAATAGTAATCCAATTGGTGATACAACAATTCCAACAATTGAATAAGTAATCCTATATTGTTTATTATTCTCAGCTTGATAATAAACTATAACTCGGTAAATATATACAAAGAAAAACACTAAATGGTATAACCCAAGAAATAAAGAAACAAAAGCTAATCCAATTGGAACTTCACCTTGTAAGATAAATAACAATGCTAACAGTAGCGCATTTAATAAAAATGCTCCACCTAATACTTTTGCAAATAACGATTCTAATGATTCAAAACTCTCTTTCAAGTTTTTCATATTGTAAGTCTCCTTTTTTATTGAACTGAGCAACTACTTAAAGCAAGGATAATAAGTAAAATATATAAAATAATAAACGTAACAGGATTAAGAACTAAAGATGTCACTGTTCTTGTAATACCAATATTTCCTTCTTTACCACTAATCTTAAAAGCAAATTTAAATAACCTAAATAATGATATTAAGAAATTAACTCCACTAGCAAGTAACATACTAATAGTAATGTTGATAAATGCTTTAGGAATATCACCGAGTTGTTCTAAAATAACAAAGCTTAAAACAACAGCTGCGACTGAAGCTCCTAATAGTCCAAGAGTAATTCTAAAAAATAATTTCTCGAAATAATTAAAGTTTTCAACTAATTTATCTTTATTCATTAAATCACCTCTTACTTATATCATATCAAAAAAGAATTAATAACTAGGTCAATACGATAATGAATAAAAAAAGAAACCAACTATATTGGTTTCTAAATATTCTCTTTATCAAAATCAAATAACCTATTTATAGTTATTAAAATAGTTATCAAAAGTTTGTGTTCTACTTCATCCGTAAACACATCGTCCTTCTTTACCCTGCGACATACATCCACGTCCAACTTAATAAGTACATTGCATAAATAAATAAAAGCGTTGCACTAACTACATGTTTATTAATAAATAAATTCATCACAAAGATTTTCTTACTAAATAATCTTACTTCTAAAACATCTAATTTATCATCTAACTTATATTTTCGATAAATTTTACGATAAATTTTTGGTAAGAAAGATCCAATCTGCTCATTAGAATCATCATAAATATTAATTACTGGAAATATATTTGCATTCTTCTTGTTACCAAACATTTTTAATTCGACAATCTTACCACGATAAATCTCCGATTTTGTCACTACCATATACTCAATAAAAAATGCTAAAAGAATAAACACTAGTGGTCCACCAGCTAAAACAAATACATTATCAAGCATAATATTCCTCCTCTAATTATTTCTTTTAATATATTTTACCATTATATTAGCACTCAAGCAATTAAATCCAAATAAAAACACTAAGAATCAAAAGAACTCTTAGTGTTTATGCTTCAAAAGAAAAGTGCAATACTCACAGTTTGCACTTTCGTGACCCCTACGTCCTTAATCCACATATATATTTTAATATAATTCGCAGTTATATTCAACAAATCATAGTTGCTTTACAAAAATAATATATGAGCCTTTTTTACCACAAAATAACATAGTGTAAACAGTTTACATGATATTTTTAATTGAATAGAAAGAAATATGAATCTTTTTATATTTTAATAAAGCTTCAGATATTTCTAATGCTTTTTTATACTTATGTTTTTCCTTATAAAACATAATTAATAGGTTATGTGACAATCCAATAAGCTCTTGGTCGTTTGTTTTTATTGAGATTTCTCTTAACTTATTTAAACTACTTATATACTCTAAATCATTTCTTGTTTCCACATTTAACCACATCATTAATACATTAATTAATAAGTATTTACTTTCAGTAATTATATTTTGTTTTCTTTCCATTATTTCTTCATAATAACTGTAAAGTTTTTCATCTTTATTCATTAAATAATTTCTAAATCTTGGTAATACTAGCCATCTTGACTCTTGATTAGTATGAAGTTCTAATTCTTTTAAAGAATTATTGTAATCATTATTGAAAAATAGTACTCCCGCTCTTAATACATGACATTCATTTGTTAATATAACCAAATTAAACTGTTTTGCAAAAGATTCAACATAAATAAGCAATTTCATTGCTTTATCTAATTTTAAAATACTCAAATATACTCGCGCAATTAAAATACGGCATTTCATTGCTCTTACGTAAATAGTTTTTGCCTCAAACTCTTCAATTGCTGATTGAGCAATGGCAACACTATCAGTAAACTTATACTGTCTTATATATGCTCTAACTAAATATTCTTTAATAACAACATCTAGATCCTTGTTTCCTATTGTTAAAGCAGTTTCAAAATAATCACTAGCGAGTTTATAGTTATCTGTATTTAAATAGTTTAATCCTCTAATAAAATAAAATAGTTGTTTTTGTTCAACTGTAAAAAAATCAACTACCTTTTCATATTGGACTAATAACTTATCTTTTTCTTCTAAAAATGTGTCTGTTATTGTGTAAAATAAACATCTAATAATCAAGTAATTAACAACTTCTAAACTATTTTCGTATACGTCCCCATTTTCTTCCATTTCTTTTACTAATATAAATGCTTCTTCATAATGGTGATTAACAATATTTAAAAATATAGTTTTATAAAAATAAGCCATCTTCGTTTCAATATCTGATGATGTATATAGTTTTAACTTAAGAACTTTAAATATATCAGCAAGTGTTGCTTCTGATGGTGGCTGTTTTCCTTGTTCAATATTGGAAATTAAAGTATGCGAAATATTTGTCAAAGCTGAAAGACTTCTTAAAGAATAGCCCTGCTGAACCCTTGCAACCCTAATTAAAATACCTAATACGGATAAATTTGTTCGATCAATTTTAGTTTTTTCTAACATAGACTCAACTCCCTATCAAATTACATATATTTACATTGCTATTATATCATAATATATTGTTATTAGAACTACTTTGTAATTGTAACTCTAAATAATCTAATTAAATGTCACTAAAAACAGGGTTACGTATACGGTGTCGGAGCAAAAAAAGGTTTATTTTTTTAAAAAAAAAGT
>JASFZA010000100.1:0-16384 GCA_045046715.1 Candidatus Izemoplasma sp. | reverse complement strand
ATCAGTATCATGGCATTCTTTTAAAATAGTAGTTCCACCTGAATTAGGGAAGTTAGTATTGAGGATTTGGATTGGAATACCAATCTCTTGAAGGGGAAATATTGTATCTTCATGTAATACATTCGCACCCATATATGATAATTCTCGTAACTCATCGTATGTGATTTCATTAATTCTTAATGGATCTTTTACAATTCTTGGATCAGCCATGTAGATACCGTTAACATCTGTCCAATTTTCATATAGTGTTGCTTTTAAAAACTTAGCTATAATACTTCCTGTAACATCAGATCCACCACGGGTAAATAGTTTTACACTACCACCAGGAAAAGCTCCGTAAAATCCAGGGATAATCATTTGTTTATTATTTTTAAATTGTGTAAGTATCTCATTTGATGTTTTTACTTCATTAATTGAACCGTCATAGTTAAAGAAAATTAACTCGGTTGCATCAACAAAGGGAATAGCTAAGTATTCACTAAGCAGTTTAGCAGTAAAATACTCCCCGCGACTGGCTAAATAGTCTTCACTAATCGAACTATTCAATTCGACTTTTAATTTATCAAATTCAGTTTCAATATCATAGTCTAAATTTAGACTATTTTTTATATCAACAAATCTATTTTTAATTAAATCAAAAACAGTTTCATAATCAACACTATATTTTAGATGAGCGTATAACAAAAATAATAGATCTGTTATTTTACTATCACCTTGTTTTTCTTTACCAAGTGCTGAAACAATTATTACTTTTCTTTTAGCGTCATTATCAATGATCGCTTTTATCTTTTTAAATTGGTTAGCATTAGCAGTCGAAGACCCACCAAACTTAGCAACTGTAAGCATATTATACACTCCTTTGGTTTATAATTGATTGCGCAATTTGAATTGCATTACCTGCAGCGCCTTTACGAATATTATCAGCGACAACGTACAGCAATATTGTTTTAGGGTCAGCATAGTCAATTCTAATTCTTCCAACTAAAACATTATTAGTACCGATAACCATCGTTGTGACAGGAACACTATTATTATTTTTAATAACTTGTAGTCCGTCAAAGTTATCCAAAGTATCAATGATATCTTTTAAGTCAATCTCTTGTGTAAGTGTAACTCTAATACTTACACCATGACCTTTTTGAACAGGAACACGGATACAAGTAGCACTTATCGGAAGATTAGGTAAATGTAAAATTTTTCTTGTTTCAAAAATCATTTTCATTTCTTCTTTGGTATAACCATTTTCAAGCATATCATCAATTAATGGAATACAAGTTTCTGAAATATTATACGGGTAAAACTCAGGAGCTTTACCATCTAATGTAGCTTTAAGGTCATTGATGCCCTGATATCCTGAACCAGATGTTGCTTGGTAGGTTGTAAAGTTTACTGAGGTAATTGTATATTTATCAGCTAACGCCTTTAAAGGAATTACACTTTGAATTGTTGAGCAATTCGGATTAGCTATTAACTTATTGTTTTTAATATCTATTGCATTTACTTCAGGAACGACTAACGGGTAAAGATCATTCATTCTCCATGCCGAAGAATTGTCAATGACAATTGCCCCGCTGTTTGTTGCGATATTTGCCCATTTTAGACTGATTGAACCACCAGCACTAAAAAATGCGAAATCAATATCAACAAACGATGTGGCCGTAAGTTCTTCAACTTTTATTGGTTTACCTAAAAAGGTTATTATTTTACCTGCTGATTTGCTAGATGCAAATAATTTAATGTTTTTAACTGGAATTAAACCTTCAGCTAAAACTTCAAGGAATGTTTGGCCAACAAGACCTGTTGCCCCAACAATTGCGATATTATAACTCATTATTATTACCTCGATTCTTATTATATTTTTTCAATAGTAACTTTATAATTACAAACTTTAAGATTCAGGATTGTCCATTTCAAATTAACTAATGAAGTTGTAATGTTATTAATATTTAATTCATTATTACTAATAAGTAAAATACTCGGTCCAGAACCACTTAAACATCTGGCTAGTTTATTATTACTTGCTAGTTGATATACAGTTTCAGCATTATCAATTAATGGTAAACGATACGGTTCGTGAAGTTTATCATTAAGAATATCTTTTAGTAAAGTCATATCACCTGACTCAAAGGCAGGAATTAATTGAATAGCTCGTGATAGATTAAAAATTATATCTGAATAGCTAAGTGACATCGGAATAACTTTTCTAGACATCGTTGTTGAAAGTTCTATATTGGGGAATGTAACTGCAAATTTAAGATTGTCTGAGACATTATAAGTTGTGGATATATAGTTATCCTCAACTTTATAAGATGTAGTTAGTCCACCGAGTACTGCAGCAGCAACATTATCAATATGACCTTCAATATCAGTTGCAATTTTAATACACTCATTAATAGAAAAATAATTGTCTAACAGATAGTTTGCCGCAAAGACACCAGCAACAACACAACTAGCACTACTACCAAGTCCTCTTGATGTTGGGATATTTTGTTTTATTAACGATATTTTCACTCTATATTCTGATAACTTTTTACCTGAAAGAATAATTGTTTTTTTATAAGAATCAAGAACAAGATTATGATCAATATTAAAACGGTCTTCAAAACCTATTACTGAGTAATTTTTATCTTTTGAAAATTCAAAAACATTAAATAAATTAAAGGCAACAGCGACTGTATCAAAACCAGGTCCTAAGTTTGCTGATGTTGCTGGGACCTTGATTCTAAACATCAAGGGTACCAATTAACTTTCTTAATAAGTTAAATGAATTTTCTTTTTCCCAAATTGGATGTGATGAATCTACGTCTTTAATCCTTAATAATCTTTGATCAACTTTTTTATTTGTAATCTTCGCAACTTCTTCAAGAATTTCAAAGTCGTCAAGACTACGATTTAAATCAAATGCACTAGCTAATGCACTTGGAAATTTATATGGATTCGCAGTTGAAACAATAATTGTATGAGTATCATCATTCGTTTCCTTGAGATACTTGTTATATACACCAAGGGCAACTGCTGTATGGGGATCGATTAGTATATTTGTATTTTCAAAAGTAGACTTAATTAAATCTGTCGTTGCTTCATCAGTAATATAATTTGCGTAAAAATTAGTAAATTTAGATTTTATAATATTATTTACATTAAATGTACTTGATGCTTTTAGTTGAGACATTAACGTTTTAACGTATGATACATTGTTATCTGAAGCTAAATACAAAAACCTTTCAAGGTTTGAAGAGATAATTATATCCATTGATGGTGAGTATGTTTTGTAAAACTCACGATCAATAGTGTAAGTTCCAGTATTAAAGAAATCAGTTAAAACGTTGTTTGAATTAGATGCACAGATTAATTTATTAATTGGTAATCCCATTTCTTTAGCTAAGTAAGCAGCAAAGATATTTCCAAAGTTTCCAGTAGGAACGCTGTAGTTAATCTTACTGTTTTCTTGAATAGTCCCATTTTTAACTAACTGTAAATATGAGTAAAAGTAGTAGACGATTTGCGGAACTAAACGTCCAATGTTAATCGAATTAGCAGAAGTGTAGGTAATCTTTGCAAGAGGGATTTCCTTAAATGCTTTTTTTACTAAATTTTGACAGTCATCAAAATTACCTTTAACACTAATGATAAAAGTATTGTCATTTTTATAACTTAACATTTGTTTTTCTTGAATCTGGCTGACACCGCCCTCAGGATATAACACAACAACTTTTGTGTTATCTAAGGACTGAAATCCATTTAATGCAGCACTACCTGTGTCACCACTAGTTGCAGTTAATATTAGACTAGTTGATGTATTGTTTTGGATTGATTTAGATGTTTTTAATAAGTAAGGAAGAATTGATAATGCCATATCTTTAAAAGCGAAAGTTGGTCCGTTATATAAATTTAAGTAAGAAAAACTTCCTTGATCAATTAATGAAACAGGTTCAGGAATAAAGTTTGATTCATTATATGAATTACCAATTGCTTCTTTGATTTGAAGGTCATTAAAATCAAGTAGTAGTTCTTTCATTACAAAAAAAGCAACTTCAGAATACGTTAGGGTTGAATCAAGCTTTTTAAAGAATGATTTCTTCAAAGTTTCGAACAAAAAAAGTCCGCCCTCATCAGAAATTCCTTTAATAATTGCTTCAGTTGATGGAATATTAATTTTCTTTCTTGTACTTGTAATCATGTCACTCACCACTTTTCGTATATATATTTAGATATTTCTAGAATTATAGCATATTTTCTTACTATTTTGAAGTGAATTTACAGCATAGGGGTTGGGTTGATTGACATTTGTAAATAATAATAATTATATATAAAAAACGAATATATGAGTTAACGCCTTACTCTAGGTAACTAAAGTGGGTTTATAATCATCAATGTAAGCGCTACCCATAATTTACGGCTTAACTATGCTGTTTGTAAAATTGACTTTAATTTATTTAAATTGTATAATTGAGACAATAAACTTAATTTATTGGAGGTATAAAATGGCTGAAAACTTAACGTATAAAATATTAAAAAGTCACTTACTTGAAGGGAAATTAACTCCTGGAAGTGAAATTAAAATCAAGATTGATCAAACACTAACTCAAGATTCAACAGGGACAATGGTCTACTTGCAACTTGATGCATTAGATGTGAAAACAAGACAAACAGAATTGTCTGTTGCATACATTGATCACAATACAATTCAATCAGGATTTGAAAGTGCTGATGATCATGCTTTTATTAAATCTGCAGCATTAAAGTATGACATTATTTATTCAAAACCGGGAAATGGAATTTGTCACCAAGTTCATTTAGAACGTTTTTCAAAACCTGGTAAAACACTAATTGGTTCGGATAGTCATACACCAACATCAGGTGGGATGGGAATGCTTGCTATCGGTGCTGGTGGTCTTGATGTAGCAATTGGAATTGGTAAAGGATTTTACTATTTAAAAGTCCCAAAGGTATTAAATATTAAACTAATAAATTCACTTAATCCTTGGGTTTCTGCCAAGGATGTTATTTTACACATTTTAGGGTTACTTACTGTCAAGGGTGGAGTCGGATACGTTGTTGAATATAGTGGAGAAGGTATTAAAAGTTTATCGTTAACTGATCGTGCTACGATTACTAATATGGGAGCTGAACTTGGAGCAACAACTTCAATATTCCCCGCCGATGAACTAACTAAAGATTTTCTAGAAAGACAAGGAAGAGTTGAAGACTTTACAAGTTTATCAGCTGACTTGAATGCGAAATATGATAAATCAATTGAAATTGATTTATCATCAATTAAACCAATGGTTTCGAAACCGCATAGTCCTGATAATGTGGCATTTGTTGAAGATGAATATATCGCTGTTGATCAAATAGCTATTGGTAGTTGTACTAATTCATCATATACAGATTTAATGAAAGTAGCTAAAATATTAAAAGGAAAACAAGTTCATCCAGATATTGATTTAGTTATATCTCCGGGGTCATCAAATATATTAAAAATGATGGCAAGTACAGGAGCGTTATCGGATTTAATTGAAGCAGGAGCTAGAATTTTAGAATCAAGTTGTGGGCCTTGTATTGGGATGGGGCAAGCACCAAAAAGCAAAGCAATTTCATTAAGAACATTTAATCGTAACTTTAAAGGTAGATGTGGAACAGTGGACGCTGGTGTATATTTAGTGAGTCCTGAAACAGCAGCAGTATCAGCTATTACAGGATACTTAACTGATCCTCGGACATTAGGTGAACCTATTGATATTTCACTGCCTCGAAGATTTGAATTTAATGTAAACTATTTCATAAGAGCTCTTGAAAAAGCAAGTTATACAGATTTAGTTATGGGTGAAAATATTAAGCCTTTTCCGTTAGGAGAAGCAATTGAAATTAATATAAACAAAACGGTTTTATTAAAAGTTGGGGACAACCTTACAACTGATGATATTATGCCATCAAACGCAACACTTTTACCATATCGTTCTAATATTCCAAAATTATCACTACATTCTTTTGGAACACAGTGTGATGATTTTTCTGAAAGAGCAAACAAGTATGGTGGGGGAATTGTTATTGGTGGGGATAACTATGGGCAAGGATCAAGTCGTGAACATGCGGCACTAGTTCCATTATATTTAGGGGTTAAAGCAGTAATTGTTAAATCATTTGCTCGAATCCATAAAGCTAATCTAATCAATTCTGGAATATTACCTTTAGAATTTAATGATTTAAGTGACTATAACAAAATTGATGAGTTTGATGAATTAGAATTAATCGATGTTATTAATTCTTTAAATAACAAAGAAGATATTTTAGTTAAAAACATAACAAAAAATGCAACATTTAAAGTAAGTTTTGAAGGTTCTAAAAGAGATGTAGATACATTATTACTCGGTGGTACGATTAATTATTTAAAGGGTGTGTCGTAATGAATAAATATACAATTACATTAATTCCTGGTGACGGGATTGGTCCGGAAGTGGCGATAGCTACAACTAATATTGTAGATGCTACTGGACTTAATATTACTTGGGAAACAGTTAATGCTGGGGAAGCAGTATTTAATGAAACTGGGACACTTATTCCAGACGCAGTATATAAAAGTATAGAAAAAAACAAAGTAGCTTTAAAAGGCCCAATCACAACTCCGATTGGTAAAGGCTTTAGAAGCGTTAATGTTTATTTAAGAAAAAAATACGATCTATATACAAATATAAGACCAATTACTAATACATTTAAAAAAATAGATAATCCAATTAACATGATTATCTTTAGAGAAAATACTGAAGGATTATATATTGGTATTGAAAAAATGGTAACTAAAGACCATGCTGAATCTACTAAAAAGATTACAAGAGAAGGCTCAACTAGAATAATTAGAAAAGCTTTTGAATATGCAAAAGACAATAATCTAAACAAAGTTACAGTTGCACATAAAGCAAACATTTTAAAGTTTACAGATGGACTATTCTTAGATGTTGCCCGTGAGATTTCGAAAGAATACGGTATTTTCTTAGAAGAAGTTATTGTTGATAACATGTGTATGCAAATGGTAATGAACCCAACACAGTTTGGGTTAATTGTAACAATGAATTTATATGGTGATATATTATCTGACTTAGGCGCTGGTTTAGTTGGAGGATTAGGATTAATCCCTGGTGCTAATATTGGTGATGATATTGCTATATTTGAAGCAGTTCATGGTAGTGCACCAGACATTGCTGGTAAAAATCTAGCTAACCCCATCGCTTTAACACGTTCAGCTGTAATGATGCTGAACTATTTAGGTGAAACAAAAGCAGGTACTTTAATCGGAAACGCTGTTGACAAAGTACTCTTTGAAGGTATTGTTAAAACCAAAGATTTAGGTGGAAATAATACAACAAAAGAAATGGAACAAGCAATAATTGCCGAAATAAAAAGGAGTTGTTAGGATGAATAACAATGAATTTATAAAAAAATATACCAAGTTAACAATAGCTACTAATACAATTGAACCAGAATTTTATGATCAATATGCAGTAAAAAGAGGGTTGCGTAATGATAACGGAACAGGAGTTTTAGTAGGACTTACTAAAGTTAGCAATGTTGATGGATATGTTTTAGAAGATGGTATTAAAAAGCCGATTGATGGAAAACTTTATTATCGTGGAATTGATTTAAATGAAATAGTAGAAGGGTTCACTAACGAATCAAGAAGAGGGTTTGAAGAAGGAGTTTATTTATTACTTTTTGGTAAATTACCAACAAATAGCGAACTAATTGAATTTAATGAGTTGCTTGGTAATAACCGGGAACTTCCTAAAAACTTTATTGAAAACATGATTCTTAGAACACCATCAAAAGATATTATGAATAAACTCCAAAGAAGTGTTCTAGTTCTTTATTCCCATGAAGAAAATCCGGATGATTTAAGCATTGAAAATGTCTTACTTCAATGCATTAAATTAATAGCTTTATTCCCTACGATTATTTCTTATGGTTATCAAGCTAAAGCACATTATTTTGATAAAAAAAGCTTATTTATTCATGCTCCTAAAAAGTCTTTAGGAACAGCAGAAAATATTTTGCATATGACAAGACAAGATAATAAATATACAAAAACAGAAGCGAAGATACTAGATCTATGTTTACTACTCCAAGCAGATCATGGTGGAGGTAATAACTCAGCCTTTGTCACTCACGTTGTTTCTTCAAGTGGAACTGATACTTATTCTGTAATATCATCAGCTATTGGATGTTTAAAAGGTCCAAAACATGGTGGTGCTAATGCAATGGTAAAAGGTATGATTAATGATATTAAAGAGCATTGTAACTATACAAATAAACAAGAATTAAAAGAATACTTAAAAAAAATAATGAATAAAGAAGCATATGATAAATTAGGTTTAATCTATGGAATGGGTCATGCTGTATACACATTATCTGATCCACGAGCTGTAATTCTTAAAGAAAAAGCAAATGAATTAGCTATTGAAAAAGGTAAATTAAAAGAATATGAGTTATATACGAATATTGAACAACTAACAAAAGAAATTTTCAAAGAAATGAAAGGCGAAAATTTTGTTATATCAGCTAACGTTGATCTTTACTCAGGATTAGTTTATGAAATGCTAAGAATACCTGAGGAACTATTTACACCGTTATTTGCCGTAGCTAGAATTGGTGGATGGTGTGCTCATAGAATTGAGCAACTGATATCTGATAAAAGGATAATTAGACCATCATATCAAAATGTAGTTAAAAGTGGCAACTATATTCCAATAGGAAACAGAAAATAATTGATTAAATTATCTTCTGAATTTATTAAAAAGGTTTAAGAAAACTATTCCTTAGTCACAATTAGAAATATCATAAGTGTTGAGTGTTCACTTTAGAAAATGATTATGATATAATAAATTGTGTACTGGAGGAATATGACATGAAAAATAAACGATTTATTATTAATGAAAAATTTACAAAAATTACAATACTAGCTTTATGGATATTAATAATTTTTGCAATATTCTCAGAAATCTTTGACTCTGTAGGGATATTGAAAGATATTAGTTACTTTTTGCTATACATTAACGGGATATTTATTATTGTTTTATTGATATTAAGTATTAGTTATTTTATCCACATCTCAAAACTTTATAAGAAATCTAATCATTATAAACATACTTCAAGAAGTTATATTGATTTAAAAAATAAAGAAAAAGTAGTATTCAGTATATCAGAAGTATTAAAAAATGAATTAGGGATTGATTGCCAATTTAATCTTGATAGTATCGACCATATTTACTTTGAATACAAAGGTACTGCATTTAGTATTTTAGCTAAAGAGTACAATGGAGATATCATTGGCAACGAAAAAGATATCCAATGGAAAATCGGATTTAAACTAAGAAAAGATAATACCTATTTTAATCGGATTACTGTTGGTAATCCAATTATTCAAAATCAAAGAATAATTGAACGTAGTTATAATAGCGAAGTTAAAAATTTTATTGTTGTTTCAGATAAAACAGATAAATCTCCATTCTTAAGACAAGTTGTCCATCTCGATGAACTTATTAAAAAGTTGAATAAAATATAGAGGTGTATAGATATGAAAAGAACATTTCTAATTACAATTACTTTAGTTATTTTACTGCTTTTTTCATCTTGTGGTTTAAGGGAACAAGTATTAGCTCCCCCTGATGAAATAGAAGTACCTAGTGATGCAATGACTGTAACTTGTACTAAAGACGATGTTGAGTATCGGTATGTCTATGAAGGACATGTATTATACTTGTATTTTATTGATAACGAAGAGCAAACACTTGAACTTCGTGATGGTATTCAAGAATTAATTATTTTAAGTTCTGAAAGTATGGAATTGTTTTTAAATGATTACTTTCCTGAAAACACATGTATTATAAATGATTACAAATAAAAAAATGTAGAAAGTGTAACTATGCTTTCTACATTTTTAAATTTACGCTTTTATTGTTGTTAATTTACCTTTTTTAATTTGGTAAATTACATCAGCTTCTTTTGCAACATTTTGTGAATGTGTCACGATTATCACACATTTACCATCATCTGCAAGTTCTTTAAATATTTTCATAATTCCTTCTTCGGTTTTATCATCTAAGTTACCACTAGGTTCATCAGCTAATATAACTTTTGAATCATGAACAAGAGCACGAGCAATCGCTGTACGTTGTTGTTCACCACCACTTATTTTTAATACTTCACGATCAGCAGTATCTTTGTCAATTCCTAGTCTTGCTAGTATTTCATAAGCTTTTTCTTTTTTATTCTTATAGTTAACTTTTTTTATGTCCATTGCAACAATAACATTCTCTAATGCTGTCATGTACTTAATTAAGTTGTAAGCTTGAAAGATTACATTGACATAGTTTTTTCGGTAGTTAGTATAACCGATTTCTTTAATTGTTTTACCGAGGTAAGAGATTGATCCATCTTGAACAGAGTCAAGACCACTTAACAGCGATAGTAAAGTCGTTTTACCACTACCACTTTCCCCAAGAATTGCATACATTTTTCCAGTTTCAAATGTTGCTTCGATATCTTTTAAGACAGTTCTTAATTTTTGTCCGTCTTCATATTTATGGTATAAATTATTAATTGTAATTAAAGTTTCCATATTTTCACCTAATTTCTTGATGATAATATTTTTTTAGGTTGATATCTAGTTATGTATAAACTAGGTATAACACTACTTAAGAATATTATCACAGTTCCAATTCCAATAGTTATTAAGAAGTCATTCAATGTAATACTAACATCGATTTCATCAACGTAGTCAACATCTCCTAAAGGTATCGTAGTAATGAAGCTACCACCACCACCGCCACCTCTTGATGAGCTTGTTGTTGTACTACTTTCAGCATCACTGATTTCGTTATCGAGTAACATATCTCCTAAATATCCACTAACAAAGTTGCTTGTTGAGATTGATAAACTAAACGCAATTAATGCGACTAATAATAGCTCTATTAAATACTGGCCACTTATTTTTATTTTTGCTTCTCCTAAAGATAACAAAACACCAATTTCATATTTTCTTTCTTTTAAAGTGTTAATAATTAATAATGTTAAAATTACGACTGATGCAATTACAGATGCAATTAATATAATATCACTAAACTGAGCAACACTATCTAATGGATCAGTTATAGCGTCAAAGTTAACATCACTAAATGTAAGTCCACCCTCACTGATTTCTGCATAAGCGGCAGTGCTTTCTTCAACAAATGCATCAATATCTAAAGGATCATATAAGTAATATTTTGCAGTTGTAATAGTGAAAATACCATCAGGGTCCTGACCTTTCAATAATAAAGAGTCTTCAAGACTCATAAATACATTGTTATCGGTAACTTGTTTACCGCTTGTTTCGAGAATTTCAATATTTTGAAATAATCCAATTATTTCAAATTCCATTGTTTGGTAATCATCTGTTGCAAGACTAATAGTATCACCTATTTCAAGATTGTTTGCATACGCTAAATTATCTGAAATAATTATTACGCCACTTTCTCCTCCAACAAATGATCCAGATTCAGCAGTTAAACTGTATGTACCAATATCAGAAAATTGATCAAGAAGTAATGGATTATAAGTACCCGTTATTGAAATGCTATTTAAATTAGCAAGATCAAGAATTCCATCACTTGTAAGTGGTAAAAAGTCTACCGCTTGAGATGATGTTCCAAAACTAAAATTAAAGTCAGTAACATATTCACTTTCGGCGATGCCAAATGCGATATCACTTGTTATTGGTTCAAGTAGCTCATTAATTTCTTCTTGACTTGGCCGAGTTCCGTATTCATCACGATATGCTCTTATATAAGTAAGGAGATCAGTTGAATTCGTCGTTAATGTAATTTCAGGACCAAGAGAAATTCTTGCTTGTAACGTTGCTTCCTCAGTCGCTGTTTTGATTGAAATGCTACTTAATACTAAGTTTGCAATAACAAATAGGATAATTCCTAAGATTATTGTTCGCCCTTTATTCTTTCTTACGCTAATCCATGCTCTTTTTATCATATGCTACCTCCGTTTTCAATAGTATATAGTTTATTTAAGCTAAGTATGTGAGAGTTTTGTGAAAGATATATATAATAATTAAATAAAGATTAGTTTTATAGTATAATATATAACAAAGAGGGTGAATATATGAAGTATTACGATGAAAGCATAAAACAAGTTTTAAAGGAATTTAACGCCAACAAAGAAAATGGACTATCATCTGAAGAAGTCTTGATTTTACGTGAAAAATACGGATTAAATAAATTAAAAATGAAAGATCAAAAAACTGTGTTTAAAATGATTGTTGAACAATTTACGCAATTTTTAAATTTATTACTTATTGCCGCAGCGGCAATAAGTATTTTAGCTAGCCAACATTTGACTGATGGTTTATTTATTATTGCAATTGTAATCTTAAATGTCTCTCTTAGTGTATATCAAGAAAATAAAGCAACTAAGGCAGTGAGTGCCTTAAAAGATTTAAGTGCTCCAAGTGCTAAAGTAGTTAGAGATGGAGAAATTATAAATATTGATTCAGGAGAACTTGTGCCTGGTGATATTGTGCTAGTTGAAGCAGGAGACTATGTTCCTTCTGATTTAAGATTAATTGAAAGTATTAATCTTAAAATTGATGAATCAGCTTTAACTGGTGAAAGTGTTCCTGTTGATAAGTTCGCTAATGATATTTTAGAAGGGACAGTTCCAATTGGTGATCGAATTAATATGAGCTTTATGAGTACGATTGTTACTTATGGACGTGGGATTGGTGTTGTAATTAGTACAGGTATGGATACTGAAATTGGAAATATTGCCAATTTGTTAAACGCTGTTGAAGATGAGTTAACACCACTACAAATCAAAATCGATAAATTAGGTAAATTACTTGGAATTATGAGTGTTATAGTTGTTGTTATTATCTTTATTGTTGGGTGGCTTTATGGATTTGACTTACTTGACTTATTCTTAATAAGTGTCAGCTTAGCTGTTGCTGCTATCCCTGAGGGATTACCTACTGTCATCACGGTTATTCTTGCTATTGGGATGCGAAAGATGGCAGATAAAAATGCTATTGTGAAAAGCTTAAGCGCTGTTGAAACTTTAGGTGGAGTTACTGTTATCGCAAGTGACAAAACAGGGACTTTAACACAAAATAAAATGGTTGTAACTAGAATCTTTGATAATAGTAAAATGGTTGAAGTTACTGGACTTGGTTACTCATTCAAAGGTGATGTAAAAGGAAATAATGAAAATGTTAGTCGGTTAATTGAAATTGGAGTTTTATGTAATGACGCTAGTATTAATGGAGAATCATTAGTTGGTGATCCAACGGAACTTGCATTAGTTACGCTTGCAGGAAAAACGGGAATTAACCAAAAAGATATAAAAAACACTATTAAAAGAGTAGATGAATATCCGTTTGATAGTGACCGTAAACTAATGAGTGTTGCTGTAATAAAAGAAAATAAAAAGTTTCTATATACTAAAGGAGCTCCTGACCAATTATTAAAGCAATGTAAATATATTTTACAAGATGGAAAAGTTTTAGAATTAACCAAAGAACATATCAAAGTAATTGAACTTGCTAACCAAGGTATGGCAAGGAATGCATTGCGAATCCTTGGATTTGCATATAAAGAGTTAAGTGAATATATTGATTTAAGTGTTGAGGAAGATAATTTAATCTTTACCGGTTTAACAGGAATTATTGATCCGCCTCGTGAAGAGGTAAAAGCTGCAATTAAAATTTGTCGTAAAGCGGGAATCAGAGTTGTAATGATTACTGGTGACCATAAAATAACTGCATCTGCGATAGGTAGTGAACTGGGAATTTTGAATAAAGGTGATATTGCGTTAAGTGGTGAAGAAATTGATAATCTTAGTTATCCTGAATTTTTAGATTTAGTAAAATCAACAAATGTCTTTGCCAGAGTTTCACCTAATCATAAAGTTATGATTGTTAAAGCACTACAAGAAACTGGTGAAATTTGTAGTATGACTGGTGATGGAGTAAATGATGCACCAGCGTTAAAACAAGCAAATATTGGAGTTGCAATGGGTATCACAGGTACTGATGTAGCTAAAGAAGCTGCTGATATGGTATTAATGGATGATAACTTTACAACTATTGTTGAAGCGGTAGAAGAAGGACGTGTCATTTTTTCAAATATTAGAAAGTTTGTCGGATACTTAGTTAGTTGTAATGTAGGAGAAGTGCTACTAATATTTATCGCAATGTTACTTGGATGGGGTAGTCCATTATTACCTATTCAAATCTTATGGATTAATATTGTAACTGATAGTTTCCCTGCGTTTGCTTTAGGGCTAGAGAAAAAAGAAGAAGGAATCATGGATCTACCTCCGGTAGACCCAGATGCAAGTATTGTTGATAAAAGAATGGGAATCGCAATTGGATTTCAATCAGTATTTTTGGCTTTAGCAGTACTAATTAGTTATTATATTGGACATTTTATTATTGGTGGAGATTTTATGGGAGAAACTTTCGCCTTCATCACTATTATTACAGGTGAAATATTAAGAACATATTCAGCTCGTAGTGAAACAACAACGATTTTTAAAATGAAATTGTTTGAAAACAAACTTGTTAACTACAGTGCAATATTTGGAATGGGATTACTGTTTGTCGTAATCTTCACTCCTGGAATAAATGATTTATTCAGTATCAATACTGATATTGGATTTCTTAACTTAGTAACAGCGTTAAGTTTAGGATTTATCCCACTATTCGGTGGTGAGTTGGCTAAAAAATATAAATAGAATTTAGCAATTGATTAGGAATTTAAATTATAAAAAATTTAAATTCCTTTTTATTTGTAAAAAACTTGCAATCCCACTAAAATGGTATTATAATAAAAATGTAATCATTACAATAAATAAAAAAGGAATGGTCTAAATGAATTTTAATCATAAAGAATATTTAAAGGAAAAAGGGATTAGTCCACTCTATACTAGAGTAAAAATATTTGAGTATTTAGAAATGAAAAAGTCTCACCCTACAGCTGATGAAATTTATAAAGCGTTAGTTGGTGAATTACCAACACTTTCAAAAACAACTGTTTATAATGTTCTGAAATTATTGATTGAAAAGGACATTGTTAAAAGTGTTAATATTGGTGATAACGAAATGAAGTACGAATTTGTCACTAAAGAGCACTCACACTTCAAGTGTTGTGATTGTGGGAAATTATTTGATATCCCACTTGTTAGTACTACGTACGATTCAAAAGATCTGAATGGATTTAGAATTGATGAAAGCCAGGTGTTGTTCAAAGGAATATGCCCTAGCTGCCAAATTAAAGGAGTTAACTAACTAGTCTTACTAGAATAGATAAAAAATAAAATTAAAAGGAGATTTAAAAATGGAAGAAACCAAAGAAATTTACAGAATGCCACTAATTGGCGACGATGCACCATCGTTTACTGCAACAACTACGCAAGGGACGATTAATTTCCCAGAAGACTATAAAGGAAAATGGGTAATTTTATTTAGTCACCCAGCTGACTTTACACCTGTTTGTACAAGTGAATTTATGACATTCGCAAGAATGGCACCAGAGTTTAAAGCTTTAAATACTGAATTAATCGGGTTAAGTGTTGATTCACTGTATGCCCACATTGCATGGCTAAGAACTATTAAAGAAAAAATTGAATGGAATGGGATGAAAGATATGGAAGTATTATTCCCGCTTATTGAAGATATTTCAATGAATGTTGCAAATAAATTCGGAATGATTCAACCTAATCAATCAAGTACACAAGCTGTAAGAGCAGTATTTATAATTGACCCAGAAGCTAAAATAAGAACTATTCTTTATTACCCATTATCAACTGGACGTAATTTTGATGAAATCAAACGTATCATCCAAGCTTTACAAAAAGCTGATGCTGAGGGTGTTGCTACACCAGCAGACTGGAGACCTGGTGACGATTTAATTGTTCCTCCAGCAGGAAGCTGTGGAGTTGCAAAAGATCGAATGGAAACTGAAGAAGAAGACGGATATTGTTTAGACTGGTTTATGTGTTTAAGAAAAGATAATAAATAAGACAAACAAAAAGTGAACTTATTAAGTTCACTTTTTTTGGTATTATACTGAATCTTCAGCGTCTAGTGGTACATCGTCAAGACTATCATCACTAGGTGTGAAGTCTTCTCTAAATCCACCTTTACCCCTTGAACCTCTGTAACCTTTACGTTCTTGATTTTGAACGTATGGTCCTTCAATTCCAAGTTCATCGTATAAAACTTGCAAATCTAATCTGATAACTGCTAATGCATTGATGATTTCTTCATCAGTCATATTAGCGAAGTCATATGTTGCATTGATTACATCAATTGCTGATACTACTTGGAATGCTTGATCTTCAG
>JASFZA010000099.1:0-19217 GCA_045046715.1 Candidatus Izemoplasma sp. | reverse complement strand
GGATATTCATTTACATCTTGGAATGATACAGTTCCAAGTAATATGCCAGCTAATAATATTGAAATTAATCCAACATATGCGAGAAATTCATATACTATTGAATATCAAGATCATGATGGTACAGTATTAAAAACTGAAGAATTTGAATATGAAGCTGATTTAAGTGGTTTTGTTTTACCTGTTGATCCAACTCGTGTTGGATATGAATTTAATGAATGGGATACAACTTTGCCTGGGACTATGCCGGCCAATGATATTACCGTAACCGCTACTTACATTGTAAATACATATACAGTTACATATTATGAAAGAAACGGTGCAGTTTTAAGTGTTTATACTTTTGATTACGATGAAGACTTAACAAGTCACGTTGCACCAACACCAAGCACAGTTACCGGATATTCATTTACATCTTGGAATGATACAGTTCCAAGTAATATGCCTAATAACAATATTGAAATTCATCCAACATATACTAAAAATACATATAGAATTCAATATCAAGATCATGACGGTACTGTTTTAAAAAGTGAGTACTTTGAATATGAAGCAGATTTAAGTGGCTTCATCTTACCAAGTGATCCAACAAGAGAGTATTATGACTTTACTGGCTGGGATGCAACACTACCAGCTACGATGCCCGCGAGCAACATAATAATCCACGCAACTTATGAACAAACAAGTTACTATATTGAATATTTAAATGACAACGGAACAAGAAACAATATTTATTACTATAATGAAGGTGACAATTTAAGTGCTCATGTATCACCAACTGAAGAATCAATAGTTGGTTATACATTTACTGGATGGGATACTGTAATTCCTAGTACAATGCCTGGTAATAATATAATTGTTACTTCTGAGTATATTGCTAATACATATACCTTAGAATACCGCGACTTTGATGGAACAGTTATTAGAACTGAAACATATAGTTTTGAAGAAGATTTAACTTCAGTTTCTAATCCAAGTGATCCTATCAGAATTGGCTATACATTTACTGATTGGGACACTATACTTCCTAGTTCAATGCCAAGTAACGATTTAAATATTACAGCATTATATGATATCAATTCATATCAAGTGCAGTTCCTTGACTTTGATTTGAGTGTCATTGACACTCAAACAATTGAATATAATACTGATTTAGCAACATTTGCTTATCCTGCAAATCCAACAAGATTTGGTTATACATTTACTGGGTGGGATAGTACTTTACCGGTCAATATGACTGATGGAAATATTACTGTTACTGCGACTTATACAGTAAATACTTTTACCATTACTTATAAAGACGATGATGGAACTGTAATTTACAGTGAAGACTGTAATTACAGTGAAGACTTAACTCTCTTCCCGATTCCTAGTGATCCTAGTCAAGTTGGATATACTTTTAAAGAGTGGGATACCTCACTACCCTCATCAATGCCTAATAACAGTTTAACTATTACAGCGTTATATGATATTAATTCATATCAAGTATTATTCCTCGATTTCGAAGGAATAGTCCTTGATACTCAAACGATTGAATATAACACTGATTTAGCAGCATTTGCTTATATCACAGATCCAACAAGATTTGGTTATACATTTACTGGGTGGGATATTACTTTACCGGCCTATATGACTGCAAGTAATATTACTGTTACTGCAACTTATACAGTTAATACTTTTACCGTAACTTATGTTGACCATGATGGAACTGTAATTTACAGTGAAGACTGTAATTACAGTGAAGACTTAACTAGCTTCATCGTTCCTAATGACCCAGCACTTACCGGTTATATCTTCGCGCAGTGGAGTGCTTTACTTCCTAGTACGATGCCTAATGAAGATATTACAGTTACTGCTGAATATATCTTTGATAGTTACTACATTCAATTCTTAGATGATGAAGGAAATGTTATTGATACATTCTTTTATGATTTATTTGACGACATAAGCGGTGTCGTTATTCCGACACCAGAAGTAATTACAGGTTATACATTTATTGAATGGGATTTAACAATACCAAGTACAATGCCTGCAAACAATATTATTTTAAGTACAATTTATGAAATTAACAGCTATACAGTAACTTATAATATTGATGGCACTGAAACATCGATTAGTCTTGAATACAATTCATTACTAATTGATATCCCTGAAACAATAAAATCTGGATTCAGTTTTGATGGATGGAAGCTTGATGGTGAGTTTCTTAATTTAGATACATACTTACTTGATGCAAATGACATTACATTAATTGCAATTTATACTGATATTTTAGCTCCCGTAATTGAAGGAGTTGTTGATACCACTGTTTACGCAAGTGGAACAGTAATCGAAATTACTTTCAATGAAGGAACAGCAACACTTAATAGTGAAGCATTTACAAGTGGTTCACAAGTTAGTGAAGCTGGTGAATACACTCTCGTTGTTACAGACGCAGCACAAAATACAACAACACTCTCATTTATAATTGAAGCAAAAGAAAGTTCAAACGTTGTTATTATTGTTGCTGCCGGAGGCGCAACTGTCGGCGTTGGTGGTGTAATATTTTGGGTAATCAAAAAGAAATTCTTATTTTGAGATTTAATTAACTAAAACACCAAGATAACAGAAATTGTTATCTTGGTGTTTTTTTATATATCAATTATGTATAGTTGTTTTTTAGTTTATATATTGATCGAATCTATATTTGATAGTAAAAAGTCAATGATGTTAAAATGTAAAATCCCTTCAAAATCTCTATTCAATAATTTATCCTGTGTAATTAGTATTTTAGGGTAGCTATCCTTAATCTTTTGTAATGGATATAATTCTCTATCTAAAGTTTTTTTAGCACTGACTGTAAGTGCTACTTGAATGTAAAGTTTTTGATTTTGGTTTGATGCAATAAAATCAATTTCGTAATCTCTCATTTTTCCTATTGAAACCTCGTAACCTCTTCTTTTAAGTTCCAGAAAAACAATATTTTCAAGGATATGTCCTTGATCAATATCCCTCAAGCCTAAGATTGCATTTCTTAGACCTATATCTGTAATGTAATACTTTTCTTGAGTTTTTAAATATTCTTTTCCTTTAATATCAAACCTTTTCACTTTGTAAATAACAAAAGAATCAATTAAATATTTTATATAGTTATCAACGGTAACTGCATTAGTTTTCTTTCCATTAGAACTAAGGGTATTTGAAATTTTATTAGCAGAAGTTGTATTACCAATATTATCAAACAGAAAACGGATTATTGAGTTTAAAGTTTGAATGTCTTTTATATCGTTCTTCATAACAACATCTTTAACTACAACAGTATCAAATACGCTTTTTAGATAATCGTAAATATTTTTTTGATTTAAGTTTAATTCAGTGGTATAAGGCATTCCACCATATTTTAAGTAATTTTCAAAATTGGTATCAACAGTGTTATTCTCACCAACAAAATCCAAATACTCTGAAAACGATAGAGGATACATTTGTATTTCAATATATCTACCTGTTAATAAAGTCGAAATTTCACTTGAAAGAAGTTTTGCGTTCGATCCCGTTAAGTAGATATCCACATTTTCTTTTAGAAATAAGCTATCAATTGCTTTTTCAAAATTATCGACAAGTTGTATTTCATCTAAAAATATGTAATACATTTCCTTAGTTTTTATATGAGAAACAATAAAATTATATAGTTCTTTGTAATTATGGTATGGTTCAAAAGCTAAATCTTCAAAATTTATATGTATAATGTTTTCATCGTTTACACCAGTAACTTTTAAAACATCAATATACAATTCTAAAATGGATGTTTTACCACTTCTCCTCATCCCTGTAATAACTTTGATTATATTTTTGTCTTTCCAATCACTTATTTGTTTTATATAGCTATCTCTATGTATCATCTAACCACTCCTTTATTACATTTTACAATAAATATAGCATATCTGCAAGTTTTTAAAGTGAACTTTAAAAACAATATATTTTTGTAAAGTTTCTAAAGTGACTACCATATGATAATTCACATACGTATAATGCTGTGAACATACTATTATTCAATAATTGCCATTTAATTCGATTGATCTTATTCTTGAATATTTTTTCTATACTCTTTTAGTCTTCTAAAAAATGTAGATTCTGATTTAACATCAATTCTTTCCATTGCCTCTTTTAAGCTTATAATTTTCTTTTCGTAAAGAAAAACAACTTCTTTCATTAGAACTATCGGAATTTTGGTTTTACTTCGACCAGTATTTCCTTTTAGTTTACTGTAATATGTATGTTCTACAAGTTTATATTGGTTCATATACACTTGTAGAAGTATTGTTCTATTTTCATCATCAACTACTAGATTATCAATACTAAAAGCATTTCTAGTACCTAATTTCTGTAAAGCATACAATATATGTCGATAAATATTTTTACTATCTTTGATATCTACTAAATTTTTGTAGAATTCTTCACTTTTAAGTAATAAACTATCCCCTGTGTAAGTATAGCTAGAATCCATTAGCCACAACATTGGGCTGTAGTAGTTTAGATTTCTTTCTTTAAGTAGTTTTCTCGCTTCAATCCTACTCTTTGGAAAAGTCCGATCTGAGATAAATATTGGCACTAAATTTACACGATAATACTTTTCTTTTCTCAACTCTAAATTAATCCCTGGAATATCAGCTTTACTATTTAGAGCATTAATTACATCGTAGTAAGGTTCAAATATATATTGATATGACTCATCTTCAAAAATCTCATATGTCAACTTCGCAATTTTAATATAAATCGATTTCCCTACTGGTAGAGTAATATATCCATATACAGAATATAAACAATTTAAATTTGTAATCTTAGTATTCTTTTCATTCATCTTTTTCACCTACCAACTTTTCATAAGAATATCTTAATATATTTTTATAGCGATTCTCAATAATTGTACTATAAAATTCTTTTTGAACACTTGAAATAAAGTCAAGTGAGTTAATAAATTTTTTAATCTTTTTAATATCAATTTTTATATATATTCTTTTCAGCGCTTCGTTACATTCCTTATATTTAAGACTGGCAATCACGTCAAAATAAGAGCTTTTTTTTCTTCCTATCTTTATTTGAGAAGTCGGAAATTTATACGTTCTCTTATCTAACTCTGCTTTACTATTCATAATTTCACGACATTGTTTATCAGTTACAATTCTCGGGAATAAACAAGATCCATTATCAAAAATAGGAGACATTCTATACTTACCATTTTCTTTCAAAAACCCCCAATTTGAACCGTGTCGATCAAAGTTTCCTAATAAAGCATCGTAAATATATAAATCCCAAAACTTTTCAACTGTATCCTTTACATTAGTTATTTTTCTATTTTCTTCTAACATTTCGATTATATTATCATAAGTATACCGATATACATCCCTATCTCTTTCTAGAGATGAGTCTCCAACATCATTAAAAGGGACAAACTCTTCTGCACCTTTTTTAAAATCCATGCATGCAACAACTTTTCTTCCATTATAAGTTCCTATAGAAGTCACTTGTACATCTTCTTTGAACAGCGCAAATATACTTGAACCTATGTATTCACAAATGTGGTTATTAATTAATCCAAGTTCATCTTCTTTTTGAAACTTGATTAAATAATGTATTCCTTCTTTAATTAATCCGATTTTTTCTTCACTGCCTCCATAATGTACCTTTGAAGTTTGAAATTGACTAAAATCCATAAATTCACCACTTTCATAATATATCTTTCAATAATGACAGTTCAATTTTAACAAAAAAATCATCTACTGTCAATATATATCATTCTAATTTGACAGTAGATGATTACATTGTTCTTCGCACTTTAAAAAAATGATATTAAATGAAGTTTTTAAAGTGCTTTAGTATTGTATTTATTAGTAGATATTTGATGGAATTTTTCGATTACTTTGACTGCATCTTTAGTTGTTTTTAATAATATCAATTGTATTTTTCTGTAGTACTTTACGAATATTTATATTTACAACTAACAAAATAGTAATGGTAGAAACTATTATCATCCCTATTGTACTAATCATACTGAATTGAAATATTGTAAAATCAATATAATTTTGTTTTATAATGTCATTTAAGTATTTTATTAGTATGGCTAGTAAGCCATTAGCTAACAAAACAGATAGAATTAACATTATCAACCCTTCGGTTAAAACTATTTTGGAAATATCATTTTTCGAAACACCGATAGCTCGCAAGATACCAATTTCTCGATACTGTGAAAGAATTACTCGCGACATAAAAGAATATGTAAATATGGAAGCAAATATTATAAATGCCAAGCTGACAGAAATCATAATTGATTTTGAAGAATCAATTATATTTTTTATTTTTAAAAAGTCGTTACTGAATGGTGTTACTTGGATATAATCACTTTCATCATATAGGTCTTTAATAAACTCTTTGTTTTTTAAGTCATCTTCCGATAAGACCGCAATAATGTTAACTCTTGAATAACCAATTTGTTCAACTATATCATCTAGTTTTGTATCAAAAAAAGCAATATCAAATTTTGCATCAACCACGCGATCATCAATAATCCCAACTATTACAAAATCTTCTTCAACAGTTGCAATCATCGAGTTTCCAGTATCAATTAAATATTCAAATTTATATGTCTTTTCTAAATACTGCAAAATAGTATCTTCATTAATAACTTCAGGAATATCTAGTGTTTGTATAATTTCAAACAGATAACTTGTCGATACAATAATTTCATTATCTTCAGTTGGAAATGTTCCCCACATATTATCATCACTTACATTGCTTGCATATGTAACATGAGGGTCATAATAATAGTTTCCTTGCGATATATCAAATCTTTTAAGTGTTTTATAGTTACTATTAATAAATGTATCATATGTAGTTTCATACATAAATAACTGTTCATATATTTCATATTGTTCTTTTTTGAAATCAGAAAACTCTTGATAATTTATAGATTCTTTTAAGTAATCATATTTAAGATAATCAGTTTCTATTATTCCACTTATTACTAAGTTATTATTGTTAACGGATATGCTTTCCCCAACAATTTCTTCTTCACTTAAAATACCAAATACTTTATAGAATACAAACATTTCTGCAACGTAGTCAGTAATCATAACTTCATTAATTTCATTTGGATAACTCCCAAACGTTAGAGGCAATTCAGTATTATCCAAATATCCTATTCTAGATATTTTATCAGAATAAAAATAGTTATAAGGTCCTTTACTGCCAATTGTATCATCAGGCAATATTTCCTCATATCTAATATAGAATAATCTTGTAGAATAAAATTGAATAGTCTCATATGAATTCCTTAACAAAGAAATATCATTCTCATTTACACTTGATACAAAATCATTTTCTTGATTATATATTGGAATATAATTAATGTTTACCTCTTTATATAAATCATAAATAATTGCATCTGTGTCTTGGAGTGACAAGTTAGTTGTAAATCCTGAAATAAATATTGTCATTGTTAATATAATGAGTGTGATTGCAAAACTTATTTTTCTTTTAAGTAAATTTTTAGAAGCGAATCTAAAAATAGTCTGATAATTAAATTTACTCCTTTGGATCGCATTTTCAATTTTTCTAACAGTTTCTATTGGATTGTATAGATTATTATTAGTGTTAATACTTACTTCGTTTATATGATTCTCAAGTCTAATTTCAAGATAATTATCATTTGTAGAGTTATGTAAATAGTCATTGATATAATTAATCATATTTACTGATAAGTTTTCACTCGTTTTTGGTATCATTATGATGTCGTTTACACTATTTTTACCCTTATATATCTTTTCAAACATTACTTTACTATTGTTAAGTCTGTCTTTTAAAATCTCACCTTCAGAAATCACTATAATTCTATCGCCATACTTTAATGCAGCATCATTATCATGAGTTACCATAATAACTAGTTTATCTTGCGATTGCTCACGCAATATTTTTAAAATTATTTCAGAATATTTACTGTCTAAGTTTCCTGTTGGTTCATCACATAATAAAATCTTAGGGTTTTTGATGATTGCTCTTGCGATGGCAACTCTTTGTAGTTGTCCTCCACTTAATTCGTTTCCTCTTTTAAGAAGTAAATCTTGAATTTGCAATTTTTCTAAAATGCTATATACTTTATCTTCAATTTCATCATTACTTACACCTTGAAGTTCAAGTGGGATTTTTATATTATCCTTTACAGTTAAGTCTTCAAGAATATAAAATTCTTGAAAAATGAAGCCAATATTTTTGCTTCTATACTCGTCCCATTCTTCATCACGAAAATCATCAGTATTTTTCTTGTCAATTGTGATCACTCCATCATCGGTTGTAATCAAACCTCCAATAAGATTAAGTATTGTTGATTTTCCACTTCCACTTTTGCCGGTAATAAAAACGAATCCTTTATCTTCAAAAGATAAATCAATATCTTTCAAAGCTAAGATTACATTATTGTTAAAGAAGTATTTTTTATTTAATTTTTCTATTTTTATCATAATGTCCCCTCCATTTATAAGCCTTTTATAGCTTCAATTGGTTTTAATAATGTTATGCGGATTGTTGGAATTATAACTGCCAAAAACATCATAACAAACGCCATTAGGTTTATCAGATAAAAAGTAAATATATCTGTATATATCCAAACAACCCCAGCATCAAAAGAATCCATAATATTGTTGTTTAATAAATTAGTTATAATAACTGTCGTAGCCGAACTAAACAAACCTGTTATAGTTGCTATAAATATCCCTTGAATTAAGTAAATTTTCGCTACATCTCTTCTTTTTATACCTAATGCTCTTAATATTCCAATTTCCTTTTTTTGGTTATTAATAATATAAGATATAAAATTATAAATTAGAAACCCCGTTAATAAAGCAAAGAAAACCAAAAAAAGATAAATTACTTTCGGGATTGAACTAAGTGTGTCTTCAACATTGTACAAATCATTGCTAAATGATGTTTTATGAATAGTATTTATGTTTTCCATATGTCTTAAAAATTCTAAATTTTCGTTTTCATCAATTCCAAGAAATACTGCAAATTCAATATAATAAAAAGTATAATTAATATTAAATACGTTATCAAAAGTATCACTACTCATAAAGAGTTGTGTGTAGGCTTCCTGTTGTATAAGAAATTCAACATTATTAGAAATACTTAATGTTGATTCAGTTTTCAGTATCTCGTATTGCTCAAAATCAGTATCTAAAATACCAGTTATCAAAACTTCTTGGTTATTAAAGAACATACTTTGTCCTACAATTTCATTGATAATATTAACATTATCAAAGGTGTTATTTTCAAGTAACATTAGAGCCATATAATCTGTTATTAAAACTCCATAAGAATCTTGAACAAATTCTCCGACAATTATATTATCGTTATTATAATTATTAGTAATTGTTATCTTTGAAAAACTTTCAGCATAATATCCGTTACTACTCATTTCGTAATCTACTTCAAACAATTTTTCAACTGTCAATTCATTATCGCCTGATTTATATGAGTTAAAAAAAGTTATTCCTGGAAAATTTTTTTTAATTGTGTTGATTTCTATTTCGGTAAAAGTAGTTGATTCATCAATGCATGAGTCTAGATTACACACTTCAATTTGTCTTTCAAATGGGATATATGTAATATTATGATTCGTGAATGACTTATATGAGGCGTCAGAAACTTCGTATGAAATTATATTTACAATTACTCCAAAAAACGTCAATGACATTACAAACAATATTAGCATTGAAACAAGCCTAAGCTTATATTTTAAAATACTCATTTTAGCAAATTTAAACGTACTTTTGAACGGTAATTTAGGATTTTTAATATCATTTGATACTTGGTTATTTATATTAGAAGCTTTAACAACTTTGATTGTTTTCGGTATTGCTTTTTCATTTAATACCGTGGCCTTTTGAGTACTGTCGTTTTTAAATGAAATATAAATATCTTCATTATTTGATTTAATTATCGAATTGATATATTCAATATTTTTAGTTGTTAATGTCATTCTATCCGGAATTTTAATTGATGTGAGAAACGTTCTATCATTTTCATCACTAACAATCATTTCATTATTAGAAGTTAAATAATCATCATATATCTTACCATCAACAAGTTCGATTATCCGATCTGCAAATTTATTAGCGTAATCACTTTCATGCGTCACAAAAATTACAAGAATATCACCTGACAGTTTTTTAAATATTTTAATAACTTCTAAGCTAGACTCGGTGTCTAAATTCCCAGTTACCTCGTCACATAAAATTACTTTAGGTTTTTTTATTAGAGCTCTAGCAATTGCTAACTTTTGTTTTTCGCCGCCACTTAAATTTTTAGGTGTTTGGCCAATATACTTTGTTAAATTGACTTGTGATAATATCTCATTCACTTTCACTGCAATGATTTCTTTATTTAGACCCTGAAGTTCTAATGGTAAAGCAACATTTTGTTCAATTGTCAAATCATCAATTAAATTAAAATCTTGAAATACAAAACCTAAATTAATATTTCGATATGATGATGAATTCAAATTTTTATAATTCATGTTACTATTATATTTAAAGTAGATTGAGCCTCTATCAAAGTCATCAAGACCACCAATTATATTCAATAAAGTAGATTTCCCGCTTCCACTTTTCCCTAACATAAAAATGAACCCATGTTCTGGAAATTCTAAATCAATATTTTTCAAAGCGACAACAGTGCCGCTTTTACTTTGGTACACTTTTGTCAAATTTTTAATTACTAGCACTTTACTCACCCTTTCTAGTATCCATTAATATTATTATACCACACAACACAACTATAATGCTTTTATAAAACACTTGCGACGTTACTGTTATTTTTAAAAAATAAATACCAAAATACAAACTATTATTCGTTAGCCTTGTATTTTGGTATTCTATAATTAAGTAACCAACTTGAATATAGAATAGTAATTTATATTTTCCCTAAAATAACATTTAAATGTCATTTGATTTTATTTCTTTGATACTGATCTTGCTAAATTAATACTTTGGTGTGAGCGTTAGCTTAAGACTATGTATTTCCCAAGTGTCAGACCATGATCCTTCAGCACCGTATCTAATTGTAAAGAAATTATCTTGCAGATTATTTACATCATTGAAACTATCTAATGGCACTGTAATTATTATAGTTGTCGTATTCCATTGCCATCCATCTAGTCCAGAACCTCCATGTAAATACCGCACACTTCCAATTTCAGCAGAATTTCTTGAATTATAAATAAAGAACCATTGATATCCTTCATTTATTTCTCTAATATACGCTTCAATTTCTATTTGAACATAGTTGTAATTTGCTGCTTGCATTTCTGCATAATCTAATCCAAACCACTCAAAATTCACTTCATCAAATTCTTGATTCATTCTTCCACTGTCTGTAATTGTATATACATCAGTGCTAGATCTAATATATCTTGGACCTACAGCAGTAGCATTAACGTCTACATTAGCGCTAACAAATAAAATAGCAACTAATGTGAGTAGTAACATCATTTTTTTCATTTTTTTCTCCTTTTGTTTACTTATCTATATTATCCTTTACATAGGTTACTTATCATTAGTAAAAATCTTTAATATCTATTAATATCATGCCATTAAAGATTAACTTACAACAGTGCGGATATGTCCCTATTTCATAAAAAAACACCATAAATGGTGTTAAATTACATACATTCTAAGTAGGATTTCATAAATGATTTATAACTAATATCATAATCGTCTTTTATTAATTGTAAAAATATTTTTATTTTGCTAATATTATCTTCCAAATATAAAGTGTTAAAACATTGAAAAATACATAATTTAAATTGTGATGTATTATCAATTTTATAATATGCAAGTGACAAATAGTAATAAAAATAATCAAATAAATAGTAGCTTCTTGCTGATTTGCCCATCTCTATCCCTAGATTACACAGTTTAATAACCTGAGCGGAATCCTGAAGAATACCATAGTATTTACTTAGCCTTAAAAGAACTAATGAGTGTATTTTATTGCTTGACCCACTGATTACTATGACTTGTTTTGTTATAATATCAGTTAATTTTTTAACTAAAATCACTCTTTCTTCTTGGCTCTGAAAATCTAATAAGGAACTCAAAACAAGAATTTCAATATCTGTTAAAATTTGTTTTTTTAGTATATCTGGATAAGAAATTAGTAAAAAAATTTTTAGTTTAATATTACTTTTAGAAATTTTATTATTATAAAAATTATTTACTAGTAAGCATAGTTGATAATACATCTTATTTTCAGGGTCTATTATGAACTCTTCATCAATTTTAGAAAAATATTTAGTAATACTATCCTTATCTTTATTTACAATAGCATTATATAATTCATTCATTGCTTTTGTTTCTAGGAGCAGTTCGCTTTCAAACTCATATAGTAGATTTGTTAAGGGCGTTTGAAGTTTTTTAGAAAACAGATTTAGTACTTGATATGGAATATCACATTCTCCTGAGCGATACCTTTTGTATTGTCTTATTGAAACAATGTTTGAAACAAATTCATCTTGTGTTAGACCTCTTCCATATCTAAGCTTTTCAAGAGAATTGCTTAGCATTTTTGAGTTCATTATATTCCGCCTCCGAAAATGCGGGACATATCCGCACTGTTCAAATTTTTTTATAAGGTTTATCCTACTTGTAGGAAGGGGGTAAAACTATGAAAAAATTATTTATAATATTTTTAGTAATAACTGGTCTGCTAGTATTTCCAGCTCAAAACAATTCAGACAATTTATATAGAGACCAGTATTTAGATTTTGAAGACACTAATTTACCTGAGTATGTAAAAGGATAGAAGTATTAAAAACGAGGGATATATCTTATTTTATCAAAAACAGTCATGATAATGTGTTTTTAATAAAAAACTTATAAAAATCATATGTGGATATTTTTATGAATACATTTAAAATTAAAATTGTAAACTTTTTAATAGTAGAACGCCAATATGGTTTTCTACTATTAATCTTTTAGTTGAGGGATATTAGAACACTATCATAATTCCAAAATACAAAATAAAAAACGACTCACAACTCTCTCCACTTCTCAAGTATAACATTCTTATCAGATTACTTAAAATATTTTAATACTTAGTTTTTGTACTTTTCAATATCTCTTATACTTTTAACAACGGCTCTATAATATCTTTTGGTTTGACTCAAGCAATGTTAATCAACAATGAATTCTCAAGATGTTAAAGAAATATGCTTATTAAATTATGTAAACACCGTTACTGACTTTCTTTATATTAAGCTAATTCATCATCTTCAATTACGTATTAATTATTATTAGTTACATAGTTAACCGTAAATATATCAAATAAAAACAAGCAAATCAAAAATTTGCTTGTTTTTATTTGATATATTGTTATTACTTATCTTTGTTAATGATGTGAATAATCTGTTAAATACGATATTCTAATTTCTTTTTCTATTTATATAGCTCACAAAACTTAATATTCAATTTAAATAACTTTGCTTTTTTTACAATTCTAGCTTTTAAAACGTCCTTATCGACTAATAAATTAAGCATTTTTAAGTAGTATTGTTTATTATAATCATTCTCATCAATTTCTTTAAACTCTTTCCAGTTAAATTCTTTATTAACCTTCAACAAAGTTATGATCATACTGTTTAAAGCTTTAGTTCCTGTTGCTTGATTATTATCTAACGTTTCTAGAATTTCATAGTAATTTAAATATAGGTAGGTAAATTCAAGGGAAAGTCTTGATAAAAAAGAAATAAAATACGTGATATCATTTTCCATTTCGCGAGAATTTGTTATTGCTTTGTAATAATTGTTTTTTACTGTTTTTTGGTTAATCGCTTCACTTATAAACATATTTCCAATTACAGGAAAGAAGTTTCGATTATACCAAAACGCAAGAACTCTTGCCATTCTTCCATTATAATCAAAGTAAGGATGAATATATATCAAGTAATAATGGATCACGTGTGGCGCTAATAGATTCGAAAAATCTGTTTTCTGTTCATTAATATAATCAAACAACATATCCATCATCATTGTAATGTTCTTTTGATTTACGCCTTTATCAACAACCTTCTCATTACCACCAATAATATTTACACCGTCATGACGGTATAAATAACCAGGTAGTAGGACTTCATCTTTTGCTAAGCATTCATTACTTAAAATATTATATAACTCATACATTGTATTCTTGTTTATCTCTTTGTCTAATATATAGTTGTATCCTTCAATCATATTTTTAACAATAATGCTATTTTGATCTTTTAAGTCTGCGTACTCCGTTTTACTTATTGTTTCTATTTTTGCTCTAGTACTTCTAACCCCTTCAATCTTTAAACTATATTCGATTTCACTAAATAAGAAGCCATTTAAAATATTTTCATTTTTAATATTAAATTTATCATAGTGTTTACTATTACTTATTAGCTTATCACTGGCCATTAAGTTAAATTCAATTTCGTCATTTAAATGGTAATGTAAAAATCCTGTAGTTTCGTTTTTTAAATTTATTTTATCAAAATATTTTTGTTTATTATTAACATCCTCTTGTTTAAATTTAATAATGTCATTAAATCTCATTGAAGGCATCTGATATTTGTATAGTAAATCAGTCTTAGACGGATACTTATTACTACTTTCCTCAATTAAATCAAGATACTTTCCAATTGCTTCTGCTTTGTTCATTTATACCACCTCATTATTATTATAAATTAATTACTCTGATTTGTCAATTATTGTATACAATATCGTATACCATATTGTATTGTTATTGTATACCATATTGTAACGTTATTGTATATGGTATTAAATAGCTATATAATCCTAAACAAATATAATAAACTCTTAATGTATCTCTTATGTTCCGTGTTATAATATATTCAGTATATTGGAGGTTTTATAATGTTTGACTATTTATCATCACCAGACTTTGTTATATTCTTACAAGATTTAGAAAACGGATTCTTTACTTTCTTCTTTAACTTTATTTCATTTATGGGTGAAGAATACGTCTATATTATATTACTTGGTTTTGTATACTGGACCTACAATAAAACATTAGGAGAACTGCTTGGTTTAAGTTTAGCTTTTAGCGCTGTTGTGAATACAACAATAAAGAATATAGTTGCCGCACCACGTCCTTTTGAAGAATACCCTAATGAGGTTACTAATTTTAGAGAAAGTACTGCGACAGGGCATTCTTTCCCTAGTGGGCATACACAAGGCTTTAGTTCAGTCTTGTTTGCGTTTGTCTTTTACTTAAAGAAACGATGGATTCTTTATACAGCAAGTATCTTCGTTATTTTAATGATGTTTTCAAGAATGTATCTTGGGGTTCATTATTTAAAAGACGTCCTTGCGGGAGCAAGTATTGGAATCTTAATTAGTTTCATCATGTATTATCTATTTATGAAGTATAAAGACGAAGAAAAAACATTACATCTCATCTACATTGGTCTTGGGGTTTCCCTATTACCATTCATCTTCATTCTTGATGGTGAAGACTTCTTTAAAACATACGGATTATTTATCGGATTCATTAGCGCCGTTATCTTTGAAAAAAGATACGTTAAGTTTAGTTTAGATACAACTAACATTAAAAAGGTCTTAAGAGTTATCTTTGGGTTAGTCATTGTTTTAATAATTCAGATTGGTGTCAAAGCTCTTTACTCATCAAATATTGATGAGTTTACTTTAACATTTAACCTGTTAAATATGTTAAGATATTTCTTGATGGCATTCATTGGTTTTGGGGTTTACCCAAAACTATTTAAGCGATACAATTTTTAGGAGGTACAGCTATGTCAGTTTTAAATCAAAGTAGTGACTTAAAGACTTATTTAAAAGAGTCTCCTGTTACTGCAGTAATCTTGCTAGTAAATACATTCTTTTTATTAGCAGTTGTCGCAACAGGTGGATTTACTGGAATCAACCTTGTTAACTGGGGTGGACTTTACGTACCTTACGTTGAAAACGGTGAATATTACCGACTATTTGTCACAATGTTTCTTCATGGTTCAGTCTTTCACTTTTTATCAAATATGATTATTGGTGTTTACGTATTGAGCAGTGGCCTTGAAAAATTAATTGGATCAATTAAATTTTCAATTATCTATTTTGTTTCAGGGATTGGCGCAAGCATTGTCATTTTATTCTTAAGTGACGGCTTAACAATTGGCGCTAGTGGTGCAATATTCGGTGTCCTTGGAGCATATATCTATATTGTTGTAAATAAAAAAGACATGTTAAGTAAGCTTGATAAGCAATCTTTAACAGGTCTTGTAGTTATTAATATAATTGTTACTTTCACATCACCAGGCATTAGCATCCCTGGTCATATTGGTGGGTTCGCTATTGGGTACTTAGTTCCGTTCTTATTAAACTTAAAAGAAAAAGGAACCGATGAAGATACAATATATTTTTAGTTAGATTAATTAATTCTAAAATCATCTTTGGGTTAAATCTCAAAGATGATTTTTTTAATGTCTATAAAGCTAAAAAGACATCAAGATTTTCTAATCTTGATGTCTCAATATTACTTTTTATTTAGTTCTACCCCAATCCTTGAAGAAGGAGTTTTCTTAAACTTTTTCGATAAATTATTAATAGCATATCTGAAAATTGCTTAATGAATTTTCGATAAGGTCTCTGTATATAAGCTTTAGCTATCTTTCTATCAGAATTAGTTTCTAATTTACTAACTGAATATACCTCCCCAATACCAAATTGACAATATATTCCCCACTATTTTCGATTTAAAAGAACTTATAAATCAACACGTTCCTTCAAAAGTCTCAATATAGAAGTTCAACTTTTTACTTTTAATTGCTTTTTATCATTTGGTAATATACAAAGGGATGTCATACAAATATCATTTTTCATTTGAATTCAAACCACATTACTCATTAATATCTCTAAAAATTTTATCAATTGAGTCGAACACATTGAAAACTTCATCAAAGGATTGCTTCTGATCAGTATAGAGTAAGTCTTCGTGTAGTGTTTCATAACGTCTTCGGATTTGCTTGTCTAATTTGTACTTCCATTCTGAAAAGAGATATGGTTCTAAAGGATTAAATTCTTTTGGTAAATTTCTTTTTTGCAAATAGAAACTATCAGTTTGCTTGGTAATTTGAATAATTTTTTTAAGGGCAACTTTGTCCTCTAAAAAAACTTGTATATCTTCTAATTTGTATAGTTGAACGATATCGTATATATGACGAACTTTTTTGTTTAGCGTGTTACATATAGCATGTCTTTTTACAGCCATAATTTTATCCAAAAAAGTTCTTGTTATATCTAGAACATTTATCTTTATTTCAGTTAGTTCATAAGCCTTAATTTCTTCATCAAATCCATTTACTTCAAGATATTCATGAATATAAGTCTTCAGAGTTCTCTTAGCGTAAGGATGTGGTCTTACAGATGATCCGATTTCTAATTTTATTTGATCTTTTTTGTCTTTAAACCAAAACCAGGCACTTTTATTTCTTCTGTTTCTTTCTCCATTTATCTTCTCTGATTCAAATCCTAGAGAAAGTGCTTTTTCAATCGACTTTAATTTTTTCTCAACTTGATTATCACCAAGTTCATTACTTGGCATATAAGTTAAATCAATATCTTCGGAAAATCTCTCAATCGAATTCTGATAACACTTACTTATAGATGTACCTCCCTTAAAAACACATACATCTGCATATTCACTTTGCATCAAATTTTTTAATATCATTACAATATAGTAATCTCTTCTAATTGCACTTTCAGGTATATTCTTATATGCAGAAGTCAGTAATATTAAATTAGTAAACTCTTCTTTAGTATGTAATTTCATAATTTTCCTTCCAATTAGGGATGTTATATTTTGATAGTTTTGATAAATATTTTTCTAAGGTGTTTTGAATCTTCAGGTGCTCTAATAATTCCTGTAAAAAGGCAATCGTTGATTTCTTATATTTTATTTGTTTCAGAACTTTATTAGTTTCACTATCATTATAACAATGTTTCAAAATGTTAATATGTCTAATAAAAGCAGCGTTATTTAGATTTTCTATTTTGCTATAATTTTGCAATATTTCTAAAGTTTGGATTATACAAATATTATTTTCATTAAACTCAATATTTAAGTATTCAAAGAAGTTTGACTTTATTCTTTTGTTAGTATTATAAATACTGTTACAGTAAAAGTTTCTACGCTTAGAAATTTGTGTTGTTAATCCAAGGCTGTTATATAACCCGTAACCTATTTCTATACCTTCATATTTTTCTTTTATAATACTGTTTATTATCTCTGATTCACTTATTTGAACATTACCAAATTTTGATTTTTTCGGGATATAATAAATGCCTTTAGATACCTTCGCAATTTTATTTTTTTTATACATTCTTTCAAGCACTTTATAATAATTTAATTCAGTTACTCCCTCTCCAAATAACTTATATTTTTCAGATGCAAAAAATATTTCATTCATAGGTAAATTCATTATTTTAGACTCGATCACTTTTGAATGTGTCATATTCTTCACCTCCATATAAAAAAGTATATCAACATTGTGGTATTTTGTCAAGTTTATTTCATTTTTACTTGACATATTCAAAAAAACTATTTATTATCAACATTTGTACATTTTAGTTTAATAGTGGTCCAATCAATTGAGTTCAACGATATAAGTACAAAAACCTATACAATTATTGTTAAAGCAATTTGGTATGTCCAAACTTTAACATTCAAAAAGTATATAGATAGCAAAATAAAAAATGTTGCAAACTATTTTATTGTATTTAAAATGGGTTCGTTTTTTACGAACCCATTTTTATAATTTAACAGTAATCTATATTGATTTCCGTTTTAAGCGCTAAAATGGTATTAAAGTTTTCCCATAAATACATAGTTCTGGTTTTAGTAAGTCAGCTTTCTGATTCTCGTAGCAAGCAATCTCAATATAGTTTTGCGTTATGCTATTAGAATATCGAATTAATAACTTCTTCATAATCCCAATCCTACGATTAATAACGTTACCACAGACACTACATATTTTACTTGATGCGTAGTATTTATTTACCTTGTGAAGAATTTTGCCGACGTCTTTAGCTTTATACACTAAAAGATTGACGAATCTGTTGTAGCTGATGTCTGATATCTTTTTGCTGAAGTATTTGTTTTTCATCATTTCTTTTAAGTCTAATGTCTCGACTGAAATAATA
>JASFZA010000098.1:0-12353 GCA_045046715.1 Candidatus Izemoplasma sp. | reverse complement strand
AGTGCCTATGCAGCACAGTTTTATTACACAATAATAAAAGATATGGATTTTGACAAAGTAATTAAAAATAATGATATAGCAACAATAAACACTTGGTTAAAGGAAAAAATACATGTCTTTGGTTCTAGCAAAACTCCAAAAGAGTTATTAAAAGAAGTAACTGGGGAAGACTTTGATCCAAAATATTATATTAAGTTTTTAAAAGAAAAATATAGTGCAATATATTTGTAGGAAATGGCTTATTTAAAGGAAAAAGGATAATCTTAATGGATTATCCTTTTTATTAACTAGTTTAATAAAATAACATTTAATGATATAATACTTTAATGATATAATGAATAATAAAGGTGGTGCTATATGTTCGAAGAAATTAAATATAATAAATATTTGGATAAAGCAATTGAGCAGTTAGCAAAAGGTGCATTTATGACTACTAAGGTTAATAACAAGGTTAATACGATGACCATTTCATGGGGAAGTATTGGAATTGTTTGGAATAAACCAACCTTTATTGCTTATGTACGCTTCACTAGAGACACATACCAGATGATTGAACAAGCAGATGAATTTACAATAAGTATTCCCTTTACTGATGATTTAAAAGACGAATTAATCTTCTGTGGAACTAAATCAGGCCGAGATTATGATAAAATTAAAGAATGCAATTTTAGCTTAACTGAGGGAATTACCAGTAATACACCGATAATAAATGAGTGTGATTTACATTATGAATGTAAAGTTATCTACAAACAAACAATGGAACCAGGAATGGTACCCCAAGTTGTAAAAGACAGGTACTATTCAAAAAATAATTACCATATGATTTATTATGGAGAAATAACAAATACTTACATAAAAAAGGAGAATAACGATGAGTAATATTATTAGTGGTAAAGAATTATCTAAAGAAGTAAGAGCGCAAGTAAAAGTAGAAGTAGCGGAATTAGTTGAAAAGTATAATGAAATACCTAACCTAGTAGTTATATTAGTAGGTGAAGACCCAGCTAGTATTTCATACGTTACAGCTAAAGAAAGAGCTTGTGTAAGAGCAGGAATGAAAAGTTCGATAATCAGAATGGATACTTCGGTAACTCAAGAAGAGTTAATAAATGAAGTAGTTAAACTAAACAATGATGATTCAGTTCATGGGATCTTAGTACAGTTACCAATACCAAAACATATTGATTTAGATACAGTAATCGATGCAATCGATTACAAAAAAGATGTTGATGGGTTCCACCCAATTAACGTTGCAGGTTTACACATGGGTAGAAAAACAATTTTACCAGCAACACCTAAAGGAATTATGACAATGTTAAGAAGCACCAAAACTGAATTAAAAGGTAAAAGTGCTTTAGTAATTGGCCGTAGTAATTTAGTGGGAAAACCTGCAGCTATGCTATTACTAGCAGAACATGCAACAGTAACAATAGCTCATTCACGTACTACTAATTTAAAAGAATTAGCACTTCAATCAGATATAATTGTTGCTGCAGTAGGTCGCGCTAATACAGTTACAGCTGATATGGTTAAACCAGGTGCTGTAATCATTGATGTTGGTGTAAACCGTGTTGATGGAAAATTAGTAGGAGATGTAGATTTTGAAGCTGTTAAAGATATCGCTTCATTCATTACACCAGTTCCGGGTGGAGTTGGACCAATGACAATCGCTTCATTACTAGAAAACACAATCCTTTGTTTCCAAATATGTATGGATGCTAGATAGATACCAAAGAAGCGTTATTAAGGATATCTTTAATAAACAATCTAAATTTCAAGCATTTTTAGATGTTGAGCTATTAGCATTAGATGCATGGAGTAAACTTGGTAAAATACCTCTAGAAGATGTAATCAAAATACGGGAAATGGCTACATTTAGCGTAGAACAAATTGATATCCTCGAGCTTAAAACTAAGCACGATGTGATTGCTTTCACAAGAAATATAAGCGAATCTTTAGGTGAAGAAAAGAAATGGTTTCACTATGGATTAACATCGACAGATATTGTAGATACTGCTAACGGACTTCTAATTAAGCAAGCAAACAGTATCATATATAACGATTTGATTGCGTTTATTAATGTTTTAAAAGAAAAAGCACTTAAGTATATAGCCACACCTTCAATTGGAAGAACTCATGGAATCCATGCAGATATCACATCCTTTGGATTAAAATACGCATTGTGGTATGATGAGTTTAATCGCCACTTAGAGCGATTTACCATTGTTAGAAAAGAAATTGAAATAGGAAAAATTAGTGGAGCTGTTGGCAACCATGCCTTCACACCTCCATTTGTTCAAGACTTTGTTTGTAAAGAATTAGGAATTAGTTCTGCAAAGATATCAACTCAGGTTATTCAAAGAGATCGCCACGCAAATTATATGGCGTGTTTGGCTTTAATTGGTTCTTCTCTTGAAAAAGTTGCAACTGAGATTAGACATCTTCAAAGAACTGAAGTAAATGAAGTTCAAGAATTCTTTGCTAAAGGACAAAAAGGGTCTTCTGCTATGCCACATAAGCGAAATCCGATAGCTAGTGAGAATATATCTGGTTTAGCTAGGGTATTACGCGGTTATATGCAAACATCTTTTGAAAATATAACTTTATGGCATGAGCGAGACATTTCTCACTCATCTGTTGAAAGGATTATTATTCCCGATGCTATATCTTTAGTTGATTACATGTTAAATAGATATACTAACGTACTAGACAAGCTACTTGTTTATCCGGATAAGATGATGAAAAATATCTATATCACTCATGGAGTAATATTCTCCCAAAGAGTTATGACAAAGATAATAGATAAGGGATTATCCAGAGAAACAGCGTATGATTTAATTCAAGAAATAGCAATGGAATCATATGAGAATGAAATAGACTTTAGAAGTTTACTTAATAATAATATTGTAGTTACTAAACATTTATCTAAAGAAGAATTAGATGATGCATTTGATATAAACTACTTTCTTAAAAACGTAGATGAAATATATAAAAGAGTCGGATTAAAATAAAAAGCCTATTTCTTAGGCTTTTTATATAAATTTTATATAGAATTGAGGAGTTATTATGAAATTAATTAGAATTTACGGATTTAAAGTAATTAGAACGTACATATTTTTTGCAATACCTTTTGCATTACTAATAATATTTGCTTCGTTACTCACAACAAAGCCTTACTTGAATATGTCTAAGGGTCTATACGAGTCACACGACGACGTATTTTTTGATCACGACTATGCAATTGATCGTATTATTGGTTATTTAAACTACGAATATGAAGATTTAGCTTTTGGTCTTGATGAAGATGATAACACTGTTATATTAAGACAAATTGAGATTGATCATATGGTTGATGTAAAAAACCTTTATACTACATTACGTCTAACTGCTGGAATTTCGCTTATTATAGCTGTTTTACTTCTTGTTTTTATGAGGAAGAAAGATGAATTAGAATTTTATAACACTTTAAAAAATATCTATTTTGGTCCATTATTCTTTACAATGTTCATTGGTGGATATCTTTTGATTGATTTTAATACAGCGTTTACTAAGTTTCATCAGCTGTTTTTCACTAATGATGACTGGATTTTATATAGTACTGATGTATTAATAATTCTATTACCAACGAACTTTTGGATGGTTAGTGGGTTAATTATATTAGTTCTATTTAGCTCATCGATAGCATCAATAGTGTATATTAACGATAAAATACATAAAACGCTTTCAAAATAATAATATTTGATTGTCAAAGCAACAATATTTTGCTATGATTAGTGTAATGGTTAGTATCGTATAGAATTGAAAATAAGGTTCAATTGTCCCTACTCCGACCCGTAAATATAGGAGCTATAATTACTTTTTACATTACTATTATAGACAATAGTCCTCTTTTTTTACATATTTTTTTACGTACCTAGCTAAAAAAATTAGAAGATGGAGGATTTTTTTAATGGAAAAAATTGCACAATTTTTTAAGTTTGAGGAAAGATCTACAAACTTAAAAACAGAATTAATAGCTGGGGTATCTACATTCCTTGCTATGGCTTACATTCTACCAGTAAATGCTGGTATGTTAAGTTTAATTCCTGGGGTACCATTCTTGGGTGTATTCGCTGCTACAGCGATTGCAGCTGCAGTTGGTACACTAGTAATGGGACTTTGGGCTAACTATCCAGTTGCTTTAGCACCTGGTATGGGAGTAAATGCATTCTTCGTTTACACAGTAGTATTATATGGTTATGGTTTATCTTTCGAAGCTGCTTTATCGGCGGTATTTATTGAAGGTATAATATTCCTTATAATTTCTGTTACGGGACTTAGAAAAATGATTATCGATGCAATACCAAGAGGTCTTAAGTTCGCTGTTGGAGCTGGTATTGGGTTCTTTATTACATTTATCGGTCTTAAAAACGCAGGGATCATCACAGCTAATCCAGCTACATTTGTTTCGCTTGGTGACTTAGGAAACCCTACAGTGTTATTAGCAATATTCGGAATATTTTTAGTTGTTGCACTTTATGCTTATGGTTCTAAGTTCTCATTGATTATTTCAATGGCTGCAGTTGCATTTTTAGGATTAATCTTAGGTGCATTTGGTGTTGACTTTATGCCTGCTTATAGCTCTGATATATTCTCATATGGAGATTTATTTGATGGTATAGGTGAAGTATTTGGAGCAGTATTTAGTGGTTTCGGAGAATTATTCGATTCACCTGATGTTGTAATTATTATCTTTACATTCTTATTTATTGATTTCTTCGATACAGCTGGTACGTTAATGGCAGTAGGTAATGCTGCAGGCTTAATTGATGAAGAAGGACATTTAAAAGATGGAGACAAAGCATTATTATCAGATTCTATTGGTACTATCGCTGGTGCTATCGCAGGAACTTCAACTGTAACTTCATATGTTGAATCAACTGTTGGTATCGAACAAGGTGGACGTACAGGTCTTACTGCTGTCGTTGTTGCTGTCTTATTCTTAGTGTCTATCGCATTCTCACCAATGTTAAGTTTAATTAACGGTGTTGAAATGACAGATATCGGCGCTGGAGTTTATTACTCACCAGTTACTTCAATGGCATTAGTAATGGTTGGTGCTTTAATGGTTGGACAACTTAAATTTATTGATTGGGATGACAAAGCAATCGTTATTCCTGCATTCCTTACAATTGTATTTATGATCTTATCATTCTCAATTGCTATGGGTATCGCAATTGGATTTATATTCTATCCAATTATCATGGTTGCACAAAAACGTTACAAAGAAGTTAATCCAATGATGTATGCATTAGCTGCATTGTTCTTACTTCAATTTATTATTACTTATAGCTAGAAATAATTAGTATAATATTAAAAAACTCAATTCATTAACCTGAATTGAGTTTTTATTTGGATTATTTTACGTCTAAGGTGTTTTAAACTATCACAATAAACTATGTGACTTAAAATTACTTATAATCTCTTAGAAAGCAAATAAATATCGTCATAGTCTATATCGTGAGTACGTTGATTGATGGATTAATCAATAACATTGACGCTAAATAGCAATTGGGGATATAAAAGATAATTAAAGATTATCTGAAATTGGGGATAAAAGTAATATAAAGTGAAGATAGATGCAGGTATTACGGTTTGTAAATAAACATAGACCTAATTACGTGAAATAGCGTACCTAAAAGCTTTCCCATTAATAATTATGAATATAAAGTGTGGATAATTATTATTTTAGAGTACTACATTAAAGAATAAACACACTCATAAATATTTTTTGAACTAGTTTACATACGATACTACGTTGTTTTATAGAACAATTATAGGCAAATAGAGTTTTATCGCTATTCAATAAACGAATTTATTGGGGAAAGATTTGGAATTCAAACGATATCATGGTTATATTAATTAAATTGTATGAAAGCCCTTTTATTAGAAACAGGTAATGTGGTATAATAGTAATAATATAAAAAGGAGACGATAGAATATGGAAAACGTTAAAAAGTATGATAAAGAGCTTTATGATGCGATTATGCTGGAAAAAGATCGCCAAGAATCACATATCGAATTGATTGCTAGTGAGAACTTTGTTAGTGAAACAATTTTAGAAGCACAAGGAAGTGTGTTAACTAACAAGTATGCTGAAGGTTACCCAGGTAGAAGATATTATGGTGGATGTGAATTTGTTGATATGGCTGAAGATCTAGCTAGAACTAGACTAAAAGAGCTTTTCAATGTTAAATACGTTAATGTTCAAGCACATTCTGGTTCAACTGCAAATATGGGTGCTTACCGCGCTATTGTTAATCACGGTGATAAAGTATTAGGTATGGCACTAGATCATGGTGGCCATTTAACTCATGGACATCCATTAAGTTTTAGTGGGATTGATTATGAAATCATTAGTTACGGGGTTCACCCTGTTACTGAACAAATTGATTATGACGAGTTAGAAGCAATTGCTGTAAGAGAAAAACCTCAAGTGATTATCGCTGGGGCTAGCGCTTACCCACGAGCTTTAGACTTCAAAAGATTTAGAGAAATTTGTGATAAAGTAGGAGCTTTACTATTTGTTGATATGGCTCATATCGCAGGACTTGTTGCTGCTGGGGAACATATGAACCCTTGTCCTTATGCTGATATTGTTACTTCAACAACACATAAAACATTACGTGGACCACGTGGTGGGATTATTATGACAAATAATTTCTCAATTTATAAAAAAATTAATACAGCAATCTTCCCAGGGATCCAAGGCGGACCTTTAATGCATGTAATAGCTGCTAAAGCTGCTGCATTTAAAGAAGCTTTACAACCTGAGTTTAAAGAATACCAACATCAAGTTGTTGTTAATGCTAAAGAATTAGCAGAACAACTAATGGCTAAGGGATTTAAAGTAGTAAGTGGCGGGACAGATAATCATTTAATCTTATTAGAAGTTAAGACGTTAACGGGATTAACTGGTAAAGATGCTGAAAAAGTGTTAGACTCTGTAAACATAACTTGTAATAAGAATACAATCCCGAATGATCCGGAAAAACCATTCATTACTAGTGGTATTCGTATTGGGACACCAGCAATTACTACAAGAGGATTTAAAAAAGACGATATGGCAACTATTGCCCAATGTTTATATGACACATTAATGAATCCTGAAGATGAAGAGGTTTTAAGCAATGTTCGTAAAGTTGTTAAAACTTTAGCAGTAAGATATCCATTATTTAAGTAAGTATCAACTTTATATCACAAAGGAGTGATAATATGAAAGTTGCAGTTATCAAAAGTAACACATTTTTAGATGATAAAGTTAAAAGAATTTTTGAACTCGGGAATATCAAAGTTGATATTATCGATAAAGTAACTCAAAAATCGTTAAATGAGTATCAAACTATTATCTTTTCAAACAAAAACAAGATTAATAATATTCATATTGTTATGGAAAATATTGTTGTTGCTAAAAGGGTTCTTGTTGTTTATATTAACAACACACCTAATATCGGACAATTCCATAATTTATTAAATAGTGAGTTATTTATTAATATTGAAGAGCGTAAGATTGATACAAGCTTATTGGATATTATTAAGATATCTAATAAGTATTTACTTGTAATTGAAAGCTTTAAGGAAGAACTAGATAAATTAAAACAAGAATTGATTGATGATAAAATCATTAATCGTGCTAAGTTTGTTTTAATAAGTAAAGGTCTTACTGAAGCCAATTCCCATAAGTTAATTCAAAAAACAGCAATGAATTTTAGAGTCTCTAAGAGTGAAGCTGCAAATTTAATTATTAAAAACAAGATTGACATACAGTAAAGATACTTATATAATCTTTATTAAGACAACGGCGTCTAAACAAAAAAATATAAAAACAATGGTGTTAGTATGCATTTTGCATATTCTAACACCATTTTTTATTATTAGGAGGAAATTATGAACTATTCAAAAGAAAGTATATTAAAAAACGCCAAAGAAGAAAATGTTAAGTATATTAGACTGTGTTTTACAGATATTAACGGTGTACTTAAAAATGTGGAAATCCCTGCAAGAAGCCTAGAAACTGCGTTAGACAATGAAATTATGTTTGATGGATCTTCAATTGATGGGTTTGTAAGAATCCAAGAAGCTGATATGTATTTATATCCAGATTTTAATACATGGCTAATATTACGTTGGGAAGAAACATCGTATGGTAAAGTAGCATGGTTAATCTGTGACATTTATTTACCTGATGGAACGCCATTCATTGGAGATCCTCGTCAAGCTTTAAAAAGAAATATGCTAAAGATGAAAGAATTAGGGTTTAATACATTTAATGTAGGTGTTGAACCAGAGTTTTTCTTATTCAAACTTGATGAATCTGGACAACCAACTCTTGAGTTTAATGATAATGGTGGATACTTTGATTTAGCTCCAATAGATGGTGCTGAAGATTGCCGTCGTGATATTGTATTAGAATTAGAACGATTAAACTTTAAAATGGAAGCGTCTCACCACGAAGTAGCTCCAGGACAACATGAAATTACATTTGAGTTTGAAAGTGCACTAGAAGTTGCTGATAAACTACAACTGTTCAAGTTAGTAGTTAAGAATGTAGCCATTCGTCACGGGTTACATGCAACATTTATGCCTAAACCTATTGCTAATATTAACGGTTCAGGAATGCATACAAACTGTTCATTAACTTATGATAATGGTGATAATGCATTTTATGATCCTTCAAGAAATCTTGAGTTAAGTGAAACAGCTATGTACTGGATTGCTGGTATATTAAAACATGCACGTGCCTTTACAGCAATAACTAATCCAACGATAAACTCTTACAAAAGACTTATTCCGGGTTATGAAGCACCGTGTTACGTTTCGTGGAGTGATGCTAATCGTAGTGCGATGATTAGAATCCCTGCAAAACGAGGAAAAGCAACTAGAACAGAAATAAGAAGTGTTGATCCATCGACAAATCCTTACTTAGCGATGAGTGTTATCTTAGCTGCTGGGCTTGATGGAGTTAAAAATAAGTTAGAAGCGCAAAACCCAGTTTATATTAATCTATATACTTTAAATCGTAAAGAACGTGAGTCTTTAGGAATTGTTAATCTTCCAGGAACATTAAAAGATGCCTTGAAAGAGCTTAAGAATAGTGAAATTATGAAAGAAGCACTTGGAGAACACATTATGTCTAAATTTGTTATTGCTAAAACAAATGAGTGGAACGATTTTAGAACGAGTGTTACTGAATGGGAAATAAAAAAATACTTAAAAGTAATTTAATCATAAAAAAAAGCGAATTTATTCGCTTTTTTATTTGGATTCTTTAATTAAATTACTAAGTTTTACCTCATCAAACATATATTTAGTGTTACAGAAGTGACAAACAGTCTCGATTTTTTTATCTTCATCAAGAATTTCTTGAAGTTGTGCTTTACCAAGTGAGATTAGACCTTTTTCAAATTTACCTCTTGAACAGTCACATTCATATTTTAAATCTAATTTTTCAAGAAACTGATAATTATTATTTGTAAGTTCATTCATCATATCTTCAGCAGTATAGCCTTTTTCCACCATTTCGCTTACTGGCATTATTGTTTTTAGTGTTTCTTCAATAGCGGTAATAGATTCATCAGAACAACCAGGCATAACCTGTAAAATAAAACCACCACTACTTATTACTTTATTATCATCATTTACTAAGACACCAAGTCCGACAGCTGATGGTATTTGTTCACTAGATGTAAAATAAAAGGCAAAGTCTTCGGCTATTTCACCGGTTTGAATTGCGACACTACTAGTAAAAAGTTTACCAAGTGTTAAATCTTTAGTTACGTGAATAAAGCCATCCCCCACTGCTTTACCAACATTTAATTTACCATTATCATATTGTAAAAAGGTATGAGGATGAGATACATAACCACGAACTTCTCCACGGTTATTAGTCGTAGCTACCATTTCGCCTACTGGGCCATTACCGTTTACTCTGATGCTAAGGTTATCATCATCACCGTAAGTAGCACCCATAATAACAGATACTGTTAATAATCGTCCTAAAGCAGCAGCTGCAGTTGGCCATAGGTCATGGATTTCTTGGGCGTGTCCTACTAAATTAGTAGTGACAGCTGTGTAAATTCTTACTGTGCCATCAAAGGCATAAGCTTTTATTAAATAATCATTCATTTTAATCACCGATGGTATTATAGCACTTATTAGGAAAATAATAAATCAAACACATTGCAATTTCCCAATAAATTAGTTAAAATATAAAAGAATTTACAAAGGATGTGATACATATGTGGAAGATTAGAGAAATTGAAATTAAAAACAAAGTAGTTATTGCTCCAATGGCAGGAGTTTCAAATATTGCATTTAGAACGCTTATGAAAGAATTTAATGCTGGTCTTGTTTATGCTGAAATGGTTAGTGATAAGGCTTTACAGTTTGGGAATAAGAAAACAATTAAAATGATTAAAGTAGTTGAAGGTGAAAAACCGTTATCGATGCAGGTGTTTGGTGGCGATATCGAAAGTATTGTTAAAGGTGCAATGATTATTGATAAAGAGTCTGATTGTGACATTATCGATATCAATATGGGGTGTCCGGTTAATAAAGTAGTTAAAAATGATGCCGGTGCTAGACTTTTATTAGAACCTCAAAAAGTATATGAGATAGTAAAAGCAGTTGTTGAAAGTGTAAAAAAACCAGTAACAGTTAAAATGAGATCTGGGTGGGATATTAATTCGATATATGCCCTGGAAATCGCTAAACTAATAGAAAAAGCAGGAGCTAGTGCAATTGCAATTCATGGTCGTACACGTAGTCAAATGTATACAGGTAAAGCCGATTGGACAATTATTAAAGAAGTAAAAGATGCTGTTAATATTCCGGTTATTGGTAATGGCGATATCTTAACACCTGAAGATGCAAAGCGAATGCTTGATGAAACTGGATGCGACGCTGTTATGATTGGTCGCGGAGTGCTTGGAAATCCATGGCTCGCTAAACAAACAGCAGAATTCTTAGAAACAGGAACATATACTAAAGAAATAACTTATCACGAAAAGATTAAATATATTATTGAACATATGAATCGCCTTGTTGAACTTAAAGGTGAAAAGAATGCATTACTTGAAATGAGAAGTCATGCAGCTTGGTATGTAAAAGGGTTAAGAGGAGCTACTCATGTTAAGCGGGAAGTGGCTAAAGTAAGCACAAAAGAAGAATTGATAGATATCTTAAAACAATATGAAGATTACTTAAATGAAAAGAGTGAATAACAATTAAAGTTGTTATTCACTCTTTTTTTAAACTACATATTCACGGTATCGACCAAGCATTACTGGACTTAATTCTAAAATTAAGTAAGTACCAGTATCACTATAGCTTTGTTCGATAATATTTGTATTTTGATTTAAGTATGAAACAATTTCACCATCTGCATAAGGGATTAAGAGCTTAACTGTCTCATAATCTTTAAAAAGATACTTTTCAATCATATCTAGTACAAGTTTTGTATCTTCAGTATCTTTTAATGATACCTCAAGATAAGGTGAATTTAATGGTTCACAATCAACATGCTTGATATCTTGTTTATTATAGATATATATTGTTTCAATATCTTTAACACCTAAGTCTTCTAGGGTTTTAATTGTTGTTTTGATTTGGTCTTTTTGATGAATATGACTAGCGTCAACAATATGAATTATTAAATCAGTATCTTTAATTTCTTCAAGTGTTGATTTAAAAGATTCAATAAGGTGATGTGGTAAGTTTGAAACAAAACCTACTGTATCAGTAATAATAAATTCTTTATTATTACTTAGTTGGATATGCCTTGTAGCTGTATCTAATGTGGCAAATAACATATCTTTTACAAATACTTTTTTTGATTCGTCTTCCGATGTAATATCGACTAAAGCGTTTAAAAGAGTGGATTTCCCAGCATTCGTATAACCAATAATCGCTACTTTTTTAATCTGACTTTTATCTCTATTTCTTCTTTGGATATCACGAGTATGTTCGATATGTTTTAAGTCTTGTCTTAGTTTAATTATTTCGTTGTCTATTTTCCTTCTATCTGTTTCAAGCTTTTTTTCTCCTGGTCCTCTTGAACCAATCCCACCTTGTTGGCGGTTGAGTGACGCTTGAATATTTGATAAACGAGGTTTTAAATATTCAAGTTGAGCTATTTCTACTTCTAACATCGCTTCTTTAGTAGTTGCACGTTTAGCAAAGATATCTAAGATAAGTAGTGTTCGATCAATTACACGTACTTCAAGCACCTCTTCTAGGTTTCTTATTTGTGATCCTGAAAGTTCATCGTTAAAAATAACCATTGTTGCATCTAAGTTCTCAATAAATGGTTTTAT
>JASFZA010000097.1:0-7979 GCA_045046715.1 Candidatus Izemoplasma sp. | reverse complement strand
TACGGTAATATCATTGGCTGGCATTGTAGCTGGGAGCGTTGAATCCCATTCATTAAATTCATATCCAATACGAGTTGGATCAACCGGCAAAACAAAGCCACTTAAATCAGCTTCATATTCAAATACTTCAGTTTTTAAAACAGTACCGTCATGATCTTGATATTCAACAGTATATGTATTTTTAACATAAGTAGCGGTTACAGTAATGCTATTGCTAGGCATAGTGCCTGGCAATGTAGTGTTCCATCCATCAAATGTGTATCCAACGCGAGTTGGATTACTCGGTAAGATGAAACCACTTAAATCAGCCTCATATTCGAATGTTTCTGTTTTTAACTCTGTTCCATCATAATCTTCGTATTCAATAGTATATGTATTTTTAATATAAGTAGCTGTTACGGTAATGCTATTGTCAGGCATAGTGCTAGGTAACGTTAGATCCCATCCGTCAAATGTATAACCAACGCGAGTTGGTTCGTTTGGTAAAACAAAACCGCTTAAGTCATCTTCAAATTCATATGTTTCAGTTTTTAAAACAGTTCCATCATAATCTTGATATTCAATTGGATATGAGTTTTTAGTAAATCCTGGGTAAATATCAATATTGTTAGCTGGCATATTACTTGGAACACTTGAGTTCCAAGATGTAAAGGTATAACCAACAACCTCACTTGGTATTGGGGTAACATGACTTGTTAGTTCTACATCAAAGTCAAAAGTATAAACACTTAAAACTGAACCATCTTTTTCATAGTAAGTAACTGTATATGTGTTAATAACGTAAGTAGCGGTCACAGTAATACTATTGTCAGGCATTGTGCCTGGCAATGTTGTATCCCATCCGTCAAACGTATAACCAACACGTGTTGGATTACTCGGTAGGATAAAGCCACTTAAGTCTGCACCATATTCATATGTTTCAGTTTTTAAGATAGTTCCATCAAAATCTTGATATTCAATTGGATATTCATTAACTACAAAATTAGGATTAATTTCAATATTATATGCCGGCATAGTAGCGGGAAGTGTAGTATCCCAGTCAACGAAGTGTTGACCTGCGACTCCTGCTGGTGTTGGTTCAACAACACCACTTAAGTCTGCACCATATTCATACGTTGTTATGCTTAATCTTGAACCATCATTTTCAAAGTATTCAATTGTATAACTGTTAACGAAATAAAGCGCAGTTAAAACAACATTACCCTCAGGCATAACAGTTGGGAGTATGTCATTCCAGTCATTAAATGTATAACCAGTTCTTGTTGGATCAGCTTGAGCTAATACTGCTGATGTATCATCATCATAAAAGTAAGTATAAGAATCAATTAATGTTCCATCGTGATCTTCAAAGATAATTGTATATTCGGTATGAGTATATAAAGCTTCAAATTCAACGTTATTTGCGGGCATTGTATCAGGGATAACAATACTCCATCCATCAAAAGTATAACCAGTTCTGACTGGTTCACTCGGATATACTTCACCTGTTAAGTCTGTTTCGTAGGCAAAGGAATCTTGCACATGAATTGAACTATCCCAGTCATAATATGTAAAATCATAATAATTAGCGTCGTAAACAGCAATAATCGTTAAATCATTATCGGGCATTGTCGAAGGAGTTGCTGGTTCCCAACCAATAAATGTGTAACCAGCTCTTGTTGGATCAGCGGGTTGTGAACCCCCTAAGCTATCACCGTAATCGTAAACTCCACTAGTAATTAAAGAATTATCAAAGTCTTCATAAGTAAGTGTCCAAGTATTTAATGACCAAGAAGCCCATAATTCTTCATCACCTGTTAAGAATTTAGTATCGTCATAAGGGACTGTTAATCCAGAATCACTATACCAACCGTTAAAAGTATGACCTAGATAAGTCGGACCAGTAATTTCAAAGAGTTGGCCAACAGTATTAGAAATAATATTTGTACCGTTTATTGGACCAGATACAACTAAATCTAGAGTCCCATTAAAATCATAATCTAAAACATTTATTGCCGACATATAATTTGTATTATCAATGTCTTGAGGTAATGAAAATAAACCTGTTCCATCATTTTCATTAAAGACAATTTTAGTTTTATTTGAACCGTTGATTGAAACAACATCTAAATCACCATCATGATCAAAGTCATAAACAGTAAGCGCATTTCCGGCCATTGAATTATTAACAGTTTGTGACAATGTAAATGTTAAATCATGATTATTAAGAACAATATACAAGTCACCATTTGTTGATCCAAGAACAGCAATATCCATCCAACCATCACTGTTAAAATCACCAATCTCAACATGCTCAGCATATTGCATATTAATTCCAATTGAAACTCTTGAGTTAAATGTACCATTGCCGTTATTCAAATAGTAAAACACTGTATTTTGACCGTTTGACGGGGCTAAGATATCTAAATCACCATCATTATCAATATCAATACTTTCAATATGATTTAGTGATGGTGCAAACAAATCTAATGTTACGCTTGTTGTAAATGTATCATCATTGTTATTTAAGTACATTAGAATATCATCTGCATCAGGAAGTGATACGATGATATCTAAGTCACCATCATCATCAATGTCATCAACAATAATATCTGAGATTTTAGTGACATTAGTTTGGATTACTTTTTCAGTGAAACCACCTAAACCGTCTCCCATAAACCAAACAAAATTATCAGTAGTACCATTAATCGTAATGATATCGTAATTACCATCAGCATTTAAATCACCAATCCAAAAATCAGATGGATTATCGACTGCTAATAATGTAGATTTTACATATCCCCCAGCGCCATCAGACGCTAAAGCTGTAATGCTATCAGTTGATGTTGATGAATTTATAATATCGATAAATCCATCGTTATTAAAATCATATAAATGGGTATCACTAATCGAGTCTGTATCTATCTGTGAATCATATAAAAACAAGTTATCATTAACTATTTCATATTTACTAATTACGTCGCCACCATTTTCATGGAAAATCATTGTATAATCTTCATTTAAATCATTTTCGATATAGACAACACTGTTAGTGTCAAAAGTAACGTAAACAATGTCTTGATCACCATCAGTATCAAAATCATCAATAACAAACTGAGAGACCCAAGTCGGTGATGAATCAAGGCGTGTACCACTACCCAATGATCCGCCATCATTATAATAAAGTTGAAAAACATCTTCATCTACGAATGTATGACCAGCGGCAATAATATCTAAATCACCATCGTTATCGATGTCAATTGCTTTAACACTAGTAGCACTACTTAGTGAGTCATCAATCGGTAGTGCTGGTAAATAATTACTACCAGTAAAGATATGTAATAAAACATTATTTTGATTTGTTGTTAAGACATCAGGTAATCCATCACCATTGATATCAGCAACGTCAACAGAAGTCAGATCAATTAATCCATTTATAGTATAAGTAGGCGGACTAAAATTATCATTTTTATTATTTAAATGAACATTAACCGAATTATCGTTTGCAATAATTAAATCCAACCAACCATCATTATCAATATCATGTATTTTAATATCTACAACATTAGTTCCTGATACTGCAGCAACTGCAGAAAAAATACCTGAACCGTTGTTTTCAAAGTACGTTACAAGGTTATCACCTTCAAGACCACCAATGATATCTAAATCACCATCGTTGTCGATGTCTGCAACATAAACAACACTAACAAAGTTACCAGAAGAGTAAATCCAGTTTTCAAATGAAAAAGTGTTATCTTGATTATTTATTAACCAAATAATTTCACCATCGCCACCGTTATAAGTGGCTAAAACAATGTCAATGTAACCATCTTGATTAAAGTCACCAACATCGATTGTGCTTATATCATAAGCGTAGTCGTAAAGCGACACGCCATCGTTAAAAGTACCATCATCATTATTTTCATACCATTCAATTTTATCATCATTATAGTTAGCACTGATGATATCTAAATCACCATCATTATCAATATCAGCACTAATAACATCTTTAGCACCACCTGCTGTTGACGAAACCAAAGTGCTATTTGTAAATGATGCAGCTGTAATAATTTCTGTAATCATAAAAAACAGCATTAATCCAAACAAAAAAATCCCGATTTTCTTAGTCATAACTTTCCTCCATAAAACATTATTTTTAATTTAATCTTAATATTTAATTCTACATCATGATAGTTTGAATATCAAGGCAAAATGTAAGTGCTTACTCACTTGTGAAAAGGAATAAAAATAATTGTATTAGTGACAAAATATAAAACATTGTCATAGAGCCGTTAAGTCGTATTTGAAAGCTAAAACTAGTTTTTAAATGAAAATAAATAAATTTTCTTAATATTTATAAATTCGAATAAATTACAAAAATAATCGAATAAATCATTGAAAAAAATATGTATCATTAATACTCTTTTGCGAACTGTAACAGATGATACATTGACAAGGTTTAGGTAACTACATTTGAAGTGAAATACGGAGGAAAGTCTCTTGTGTCTAGAATCTAATTAAACGGTTAACAAATCAGCTATTTTTATTGTTTTAATATATTTGTGAGTTATTTAGAACTGATAATATATTAGCATTAATTGAGAAATTAGCATATAAATGCTAATATATAAACATATGATAAATAAAATAGATATAAGTGATTTTACAAAAATTTCAACTGAACAATCAATTAAACACGATTTAATTATCAGGTTTAAAATGAGAAGAAAGGAAAGTAAATTAACACAAAGAGCTCTTAGTATAATGTCAGGTGTTAGTTATGGTTCAATTAGAAGGTTTGAGGTAAGTGGAGATATATCTTTACATGCATTACTTAAACTAAGTAGAGTTTTAGGAACAATTGATGATTTTAACAATATATTTGATAAGCAAATAACTACTAATATAAAGGATATGTGATTATGGATACAAATGTTAAAAAACTAAAAGTTAATTACAATGGTCAAATAGTTGGTTACTTATTAGAACTAGATGATACAAGAATAGCATTTCAATATGATGATGAATGGCTTTTAAAAGGGTTCTCTTTAAATCCATTCTTTTTACCACTTAATAATAAGGTGTTTATTTCAAAATCTACATATTTTAGTGGTTTATTTGGTGTGTTTTATGATTCATTACCTGATGGATGGGGTGAATTGCTAGTTAGAAGAATGGTTACTAAAAAGAGAATCAATTTTGATAAACTTTCTGCACTAACAAGATTAACTCTTGTTAGCGCTAATGGATTAGGTGCATTACAATTTGCACCAGTTCAAAATGACAATAAAACAGAAAAAATATATGACTTAGACGTTATCGCTAAAGAAATAAAGAATATCCTAAATGACGTTGAAGAGAAGCTGGATATTGATGAGATATTTAATCTTGGTGGTTCGAGTGGTGGAGAAAAACCTAAAGTGCATTTAAGAATTTATGGACAAGAATGGATAGTTAAATTTCCAGCGCAGTTAGATCCGAAAAATACTGGCGAATTAGAATATACTGCAAACCAAGTAGCGGAGAAATCGGGAATAAATGTCAATGTATTTAAACTATATCCCTCAAAACAATGCACTGGTTATTTTGGTGCAAAACGTTTCGATCGTGTAAATGGGAAACGAGTTCACATGATTGCCTTATCATCGCTTTTAGAAACAACACATAAAATACCAACTTTAGACTATAAACACTTATTTCAAGTGATCCAAGAGATTTGTTTTAATCAAGAAGACTTATATGAGGCATTTAGAAGAATGGTTTTTAATGTCTTATATCCAAATCGTGATGATCATGGTAAAAACTTTGCATTCTTATATAATGAGTTAAAAAAAGGATACGAGTTATCACCGGCTTACGATTTAACTAAAACACCGCGAATAGTTGAACATCAAATGACTGTTTTAGGTGAAGGTAATCCAAAAGTAGAAGACTTATTGAAACTTTCATCAGAATTCAATATGTCTTTGAAAAGATGTCGAGATATCATTACTCAAGTTGAGAATGCTATCTTGTAATAAAGTTAGCACTCAACTCTTGACACTGCTAACAAACTGATATATAATTGTTTAAGTAAAGAAATTACATATATAGGAGGGTTCAAAAATGGCAAAAAGAAGACAGTTTAAAACAGAAAGTCAAAAGCTACTTAATTTAATGATTAATTCAATCTATACTCATAAGGAAATATTTTTAAGAGAGCTTATCAGTAATGCGAGTGATGCAATTGATAAAAGACATTATACGTCACTAACTGATACATCAGTTGGTGCTGATGAATATCAAATATTAATTACACTTGATGAAGAAAAAAGAACGTTAACATTAACTGATAACGGTATTGGATTTACTGAAGAAGAACTTATTAATAACTTAGGGATTATCGCTAAGAGTGGAACTAAAGAATTTAAGGATTCTTTAGAAAATAATGAACTTGAAATAATTGGCCAATTTGGTGTTGGGTTTTACTCATCATTTATGGTTGCTAAGAAGGTAACGGTAATAACTAAATCAATTACATCAGACAAAGCATATAAGTGGGAATCAACAGGTTCTGCTTCATATACGATTGATGATGCAGATAGAGATGAAGCCGGAACTACTATTATTTTAAAACTTAGAGATAATAATGAAGAACTAGAAGAAAACTATGATGAATATGTTCAAGAATATTCAGTTAAAAACTTAGTTAAAAAATATAGTGATTATATTCGTTATCCAATAAAAATGGAAACAACTAAATTTGATTATCCAGAAAAAGATAAAGATCCTGTTGTTACAAAAGAAATAACAACAATAAACTCAATGACGCCATTATGGAAAAAAAGTAAAAGCGATTTAACTGATGAACTGTTAAATGACTTTTACAGTCATCAGTTTAACGACTTTGAAGTACCAATGCATACAATTCATTCAAAAGTAGAAGGAATGAGTTCTTATACAGCTTTACTATTTATTCCAGGGAAAGCACCATACGATTTATATAGTGAGAAGTTTGAAAAAGGATTACAGTTATATTCAAATGGTGTATTTATTATGGATAAATCAAAAGAGTTATTACCTGACTATTTAAGATTTGTTAAAGGGTTAGTAGATTCAAATGATTTAAGCTTAAATATTAGTCGTGAAATGTTACAACACGACCGTCAGTTAAAACAAATCGCCAAAGCAATTGAAAAGAAAATTGTTAGCGAGTTAGAAAAAATGTTAAAACGTGACCGTGAAAAATATGATGAGTTTTATAAAACATATGGAATTAACTTAAAATATGGTATTTATGATAAATATGGTGAAAAGAAAGACTTGTTAAAAGACTTAATTATGTTCGAAACAACTAATGAAGATAAGTTAATAACATTAAAAGAATACATTGAAAATATTAAAGGTGATCAAAAATATATTTACTATGCATCAGGAAAATCAAAAACTCAAATTAATGCATTACCACAAATGGACTTAATCAAAGATAAAGAGTTTAATGTCTTAATGTTTAAAGATGATATTGATGAGTTTATGGTTAGTGTTTTAGGTAAATATGAAGATTTAGAATTTAAATCAATAAATCAAGGTGACCTTGATTTAGTTGATGAAACTAAAGAAAAAGAAATTGAAGATTTAATTAAAGAGAAAAAACCTTTACTTGAAGCGCTAAAAGAAGAGCTTACAGGTAAAGTTAGTGACGTTGTATTATCTAAACGTTTAAAAGATAGTCCGGTATGTATTGTTTCAACGGCAGGGATTAGTTTAGAAATGGAAAAAGTACTCCAAAATATGCCAAATTCAAGTGACGCTAAAGCTACTAAAGTATTAGAAATAAATCCAAACCATGATTTGTTTATCGCTCTTGAAAACGTGTATGAAAATAATATTGATAAGATTAGTGATTATGCTAATTTAATCTATAACCAAGCGTTAATTATTGAAGGATTACCACTTGAAGACCCAGTAGAGTTTTCAAATCAAATGGTAAAGCTCATGATTGACTCAAACAAATAGTTAAA
>JASFZA010000096.1:0-17792 GCA_045046715.1 Candidatus Izemoplasma sp. | reverse complement strand
GTCATCTTCAATACATTCTCCATTAACTAAAGTTTCATTTACATTACAGACTATATCAACATCTTCTTCGTTTTCTTTACAACCTGTGAGCAGTAAAGAAAATATAATAATAAGTATAAGTTTTTTCATCTTTCCCACCTCGTAATTTATTCTGGAATATTTGTAGCGTCATACCAAATAAGTTCAACTAAATAAGCATAATCAATAAATGGATTACGATTATTTTGGTATGTATAAATAACTTCGTTTCGATTAACTTCAAATGCATCAATTGGTTCCTCATAATGCCATGTAATTAAATAATCTAGAATCGCCATTTTAGCACCATCAGGTGTGTAATTTGTATTAGGATCATTAGGTAACACATAGTTAACAATTTCAAGTTCTTCATACATTACAGCCATATAAAAAATTATCCGTGCAACATCACCTGTTGCATCAACTCCTGGGTAATATGTATCTGCCGTATCAAAGATACTATATACTTCATTACTTCTTGAACTATTTTCACCTGGATCTGCCGCTCTTAGGTTATGTAAATCAGATGCAATATTACGGTCTGATCCACTTACTCTAGGAATACCTAAAAATGAATTCGGCCAGACATGTTCTCTATTCCAAGTTGTCCCATTATCCCATATTCCTGAAATAGAATCTCTTGTATAGATTAAAATAATATTGTTTGGATTATTTGGATCAACATCTGTTTCATCTAAAATGTATCTAGCTTCATCATAACTAGTTCTAATTAAATCAGTATTAAGAATTTCTCTTAAGGCAAGAAGTAATTCCTCACCATATAATCCTTCAATCCCGTCGTAGTAACCTGTATAGTCAATCTCTAGTAATGATTCATCTCTAAAAACAACATGTTCAACTACTACTACTTTGTATAACCCTTCACCATCAACTGCTGTATAAGTTATATCATATCCCCCGATATTAGAAGTATCAACTGTACCTGTAACAGTACAAGTAACCTCGCCAATAACCGAATCAATTGCAGTACATCCATCGTCAGTCCATGTATCACCTAAACTAAAGAATATTTCCATATTACTTGGTAATGATATTGTTAAAGTTTCACTTTCAAGTGGATCTGGAACTTCTGGTTCAAGTGATACTAATTGTAATATTGTAAAATCATCAATATTAACACGAGCAACAACAGCACTTGATATTCTTATATAATAAGCAGTTTCAGCACTTAATCCTAAATCTGTATAAACTGTTTCATCTAAAGTAAATTCATAAAGTTCAAATGTTGAAGTTGAACTGATTGCAGAATCAAGTGTTATCCACGTTGTTTTATCACTTGATATTTCAAGAGAAAAAGTACTATCCCCGTCACTTAAATATTTTCCTTTAAAAAACGATATTTCGTATAACTCATCAACCGCAAACTCAGTAATAATATAACCATTTCTTAATCTAATTGATTTATAGTCATTCATTTGGTCATTTCCTAGCGTCCCAATTAAAGCATCACTTAATGTAAACTGTTTTGAAGCAGTTGTAAGTAACCCAATTTCATAAGAACTTTTAGAGCCATCTTCAAAATCAGTAAAGTAAAATTCTTCGACCGCATACAACGCTGCATCGATTTCATACTGTAAAATAAAGACCGTACTAACCGAAACCCCAAGATAAACATTATCCCAAATCGGATCATCAAGATGATAGCCATCAACTTCAGGGTATTCAATATCTGGTTCTACCCCATCGGTTCCTTCAATAATATATTGAATATCAAGCAGTGCGCCATTTGAATCAACAAAAACAAGTACTACTTCTCCACTTAAAGAAAAGACAGCTTGAATAAACGTATTTTCAGTAACTGTAAATACATTTGTTAATAACAAATCATTTTGTACAACACCATCAACAATAAAAAATTCAAATACATAGTTGTTAATAGAACCTACATTTTCATCTAATGAAAAACTTGATCCATCACCAACATCAATAACTGTCGTTATACTATTATCGTTATCAAATATTGATGTTAACGTAATATCAATATTATCACTTGATACTTGAAAAATACTTGTATAACCAACAACTATTGTAATAATAACAATTGATAAAAAACTTAACAATACTTTAATTTTCATAATTTCCTCCTAATGTAATATAAAGATTTTTCGCTGTCCATATCGAACAGATACATTTATGATTATACTATATTTGATAAAACTGGTAAATGATTAATTTGTCTCTTTTATACTTTTTACTAAATTTATCACTATTTTTCAAAATTTATCCACTTTCACCCTATTTATAAAGATTATACTTTACCACATTAAAGTGCCAATTTTTTTGTATGTTAAAGCACTCATATATCATTTATCTTCTATTAAAGACAAATTTTAGTTTTCAAAAAAAATAGTAAAATATTATTATTTTTCATTTTTAGTCAAAAAACTTCAAATTAATCTGTAAGCGTTTGCAATTTATCGTTGTTTATTATAAGATTAAGGAAAATAAAAATTAGAAAAGGAGAATGATTAATGGATTTTTTCAAGAATTTGTTTGTTAAAACAGAAAGAGATGCTGAATTACCGTTTGAACTAGACGGAAAACCTAGTTTACAGGTAGCTGTACCACTAGGGTTACAACACATCCTAGCGATGTTTGCTGGAAACTTAGCACCAATACTTATCGTAAGTGGAATTATCGGTGTCGATGCTGATACAAAAATTTACCTAATACAAATGGCAATGTTTGCATCAGGTATCGCTACAATGGTTCAAGTTTATCCTGTATGGAAAATTGGATCAAGATTACCAATCGTTATGGGGACTAGTTTCTCATTCCTAGGTGTTGCTATCCTTGTAGGGTTTGACTATGGACTACCTGGTATTTTCGGGGCTGCGTTAGCAGGATCTGTAGTAGAAATCGCACTAGGATTTTTAATGCCTTATATACGTAAGTTCTTCACTCCTGTTGTAACAGGTACCGTTGTACTTGCTATTGGGTTCAGCTTACTACATGTAGGAGCTGACTATTTAGCTGGTGGAGTAGGTTCTGCTACTTATGGTGAATGGGAAAACGTACTTCTAGGTTCCTTTACATTATTAGTGATGTTAGGATTTAACGTATTCGGTAAAGGTATGTGGAAGTCTTCTGCTATCTTAATTGGATTAGTTATTGGGTTCTTTGCTGCAATTCCGCTAGAAATTCTTACATTTGATGGAATCTGGGATTCTATAACTGCTGCTGACTGGGTTGCATTCCCTGTACCATTTAAATACGGAATTGAATTCCACTGGGATGCTATATTCTTATTTGCTGCTATTTATATTATTACAGCAATTGAAACTGTTGGTGACTGCTCGGGTGTTACAATGGGTGGACTTGACAGAGAAGCAACTTCTGAAGAGATTAGTGGTTCAATCTTAGCAGATGCATTTGGTTCTTCATTCGCTGCAGTATTTAATGCGTTACCAAATACATCATTTAGTCAAAACGTAGGTATCGTTGCAATGACTAAAGTTGTAAGTAGATACGTTGTTGCTGTTGGTGCTGTATTCTTAATTGTTGCTGCATTCTTCCCTAAATTTGCGGTAATGTTTGCAATTATTCCTGCATCAGTACTTGGTGGAGTATTACTATTAATCTTCGGTATGATTGCTGTTTCAGGGATTAGAATGATCTCTAAAGGTGACTTAAGTGGCCGTGACGGATTAATCTTAGCACTGGCATTTGGTATTGGATTCGGGATAACTGATACTCCAGCACTATATGCTGCATTTGATGATGGTGGAGTTATTGATAATGAATTCTTAGAATGGTTCTTCGCAGATACAGTTGTAGCTGCTGGGTTAACTGCATTCTTCTTAAACTTAGTTTTACCAAAAGATCGAGCTTAAAAAGATAATCAAAAAAAACCTTATACGTTTGAAAGTATAAGGTTTTTTATTTGGTTTTTTTTAGTTATCATCAATCAATACAGCTGTATAGTCTGTTCCATCAAAAATAATTCCTTGGGGGAACTCATAGTTTCCAATTCCAGCGGCTTCTAAATAAGTAATCCAGTTACCATCAACAAGTTCAATAACTATTCCTGAACGAGCGTATAAATCATAATAATCTTCATTAAAATAATATAAACTATTTCTTAAATCAGAAAACTTAAATCGTTGTGTATCACTACAAGTATTAATATAACAATATGACTTAGCAGCGTTTATTAGGTCTTCCGTTTCTTTGTATACTAGTTCCATTTTTAATAAATCAATCGTTACAATATCTGGTGTAATTTTACTTTTATAAACCACTACTCCCCAATCAACATCAGCAAGTGCTACTTCAAAGAAAAAACCTAAGTAAGAAGCAAAGTTTATTTCTTTGTACTCGCCAAGTTCAATAATGTAGAGATTACTCGAACATTGATCATTAAAACTTAATACTGGCTCAATATAAAAATAATCATCAAATCTGTCATATAGAACAACAGCTGTTTCTAAACTGCACGAATCAGCACTACTATATTCTCGGTAGAAAACAGTATTGTCGCCCATCGTTATTCCAAATTCAACGTATTCATAATCAATTACTTCTACTTCATCATCAGAACACCCACTAATAAATAATACCATTCCCATCATTAGTAAAATCGTAAACTTCTTCATAATATCAGCCTTTTCAATAAGTCGTTAATAACATTATATGATAATCGATTATCTTTATCAATAAATGAAATAGCAAAATGTGTATTAAAAAACTATGATAAATATTGTTATCATAGTTTCTTTAATATAATAATTAATATTTTTTAATTAAACACTACAAGAGTCATCATTACAAACATGACCTTCGTCAGCTCCATCAATTTCATCAAGAGGTTTTACTTCGCTCCATAATTGATCTAATACTTGAGTAAAGTATTCTTCACCCTGAGCACCAGATACAGCATATTTACGGTTTAATACAAAGAACGGAACTCCTTGAACTCCGACCTCACGTGCTTCAGTAATCTCATTATTTACTTGATCAGTAAATTGATTATTAGCTAAAACTTCTTCACAAGCTTTAACGTCTAATCCAAGTTCTTTAACAAGTTTTAATAAAACACTGTAGTCCGCTAGATTTGCACCTTCTGAGAAATAAGCTTTCATAAAACGTTCAGTGACTAACGCTTCTTGACCTAATGTCCCTGCCCATTTAGCCACACGGTGTGCATCAAATGTATTTGTTAGTTGGATAATATCATAACGATAATCTAATCCAACAGTTAATGCGTTTGTTGTAAACATTTTAAACTTTTCTTCTGCTCCAGTTACAGTTGTCCCGTGACCTTTAGCAAAACTTTCTGCGGCATTACCAACCATCTCTTTTGGTGCATTTGGATTTAATTGGTAAGCTTTATAAATAACTTCAACTTGATCTTTATGAGGGAATTTATTTAATGCGTTTTCAAAACGTTTTTTACCAATGTAACAAAACGGACACGCAAAATCTGACCATAATTCTATTTTCATATAGTAACAACTCCTTTTCTATCAAGTCCATTATCGCTTTATTTAAAAAATAATGCAAACACTTTGCATACGAACCATCAATTATTCAATAGTTGCGTAATCAATTACAATTGCTAATGCTTTAAGTAAAGCTTTTGTTGTTTCAGTAGCACCTGAAACTGTATCAATGTCAGTTGAATTTCTTGCAATAATTTCTGTGACCATATTATCAACTGCTAAGTTGTATTGTGGTCTTCTACTTGGATCTGTTGATCCATAATCTAAAATAAATATATTAACTAATTCATTATTTAAAATAACTACCTGTATTCGTAAGTAATCCTCATAAGATGGTACTGAAGCAGAATATGTTCCATCTGCTAATACTATTTCATCAAGATTTACTCCTTCGACATCTGCTCTTGCGTCACGTTTTCCACTAAACAAGAATAGCCCACTTAACAATACAACAAGTACTCCTACTTTTAATAATACATGAGTCGTTTGGAATAAGTAATTTTTAAGTTTCAAACTGAAATATAAGCCAAATATGATAAAATAGAATATTTGATTATTATTATTAATCATTATTAAATGTAAGAATAAGAAGAAATATGAAAGATATGCATATTTCTGATAATGAAACCATTTCTTAATTGGAAATTTTCTTTTAACAGATTTAAAAGAAATTATTGTTAGAGGTAACATGATTAATGCTGTAATTATCCCTAATACAACAACAATACTTGCGTCATAGTCGCCACTTATTATTTCTCCTAAATACAATACAATATGTGGAACTATTAATGTAGCTCCCATGATGGAAAAGATTTTTCTAACCGATCTAAGTTTTTTGTTTAACTTGCTATTTCTTTTAAATCCACCGGTATACATCACTACTATAAAAAATCCTAATCCTAAAAATCCATCATTAATTAGCGCTAAAGAATCACTATCAATTTTGAGTACTGAAATAATCCCTAAAACTAATGCTATAATGTACATTGCTCGTTCATGTTTTATAATAAATTTATTAAAATAGAAACCTAATGCTCCTATCGGTAAGGCTATAAATACCATATGTAACACTCCTTTAATTATAGTTATATCATACATGTAATTCAAATGTGCCATTTCTTCACTAAATGTTCACATCTTGATTTATATACAACGTAATTCGTTGTTCTAAAAAACACTTTCGTGAGAAAGTGTTTTTTATTATTGTGTTATAGATTGTTATTTGTAATAATTTCTAGGTAATTATTAACGAATATTGCTTTATCTTCACTACTTAAACTATGAAACGGTTTTTGTAATGGCAAAATTGCATATCCAAGTAATATCCCTAATACAATTTTTGCGTAAGCTTGACTATCAAGCTTTATATCTTTAATTTCAAAGTATTGTTTGATTGCGCCACTAATTTCTTCAAAGATTACATCTGTAAACTTTAAATCTTTTGGCAAATGCCCTGCTAGACTTTCAGATATTAACATTTTCACAACAGAAATGTTTTTTGAAATAACTGTTAATCGATTAGTTATCAATTGTTTAAAGAAGTCATACTGACTAATTTCTTGATTGATTTTTAAAATTGAACTGAATTTATCATCGGTAATACTTTTTACACTATGCTCAAATAAATTCTTTTTAGTTCCAAATTTACGATATAAAGTTACTTCTGCTACATTCGCTTTCTTAGCGATTTCTTTAGTTGTTGCTGCTATATATCCTTTTTTAACAAATACACTTATACTTGCTTTAAGAATTTGATTTGTTTTATCTTGCATTGTAACACCCTCAATCTATCTTAACTTGATTTTACTGTTTTCTTTTTCTTTGCTTTTTGAATCATACTATCTTGTAGTGATAAAACTGCTGGCATTACGATAATTGTACTTAGTAACGCTAGTGAAATATTGACAAGTGTCATAACTCCAAAGTTACTTAAGATTTCAAAGTCTGAAATTACTAGAGCACTAAATCCACCGATTGTAGTTAATGCTGATGCGATAATAGGTTTACCCATTTTACCGATTGTAGTTTCAATTGCAGCTTCTGTTGATTCTGCTTTTTCTTTTTCTTCATAGTAACGTTCCATAACAAGAATTGTGAACTCGGTCCCAATACCAATTATCAGTGCGCCAAGTGTTGCTGTTAGTGGTGTATATTCTAAACCGAAGATATACATGAATCCACCACTCCAACCAACGATTAAACTAATTGGAATTAATGGTAACACAGCTTTTAATGGATTACGATAGATAACTAGTAATCCTAAGAATACTAATAACATACCGACTAATGTAATTGTGTATCGACCAGTAGTTAAAGCTGTAATCATTTCAACATCAATAACTGCTTGTCCTGTTACTGTTAAATCCATACTTGAACCTGATTCATCTAAGAATGTACGAAGATCAGCAATAAAGTCTTCTAAATCTTCTGGTTCTAATGCTTTAATTGAAACAATAATAACACCTTTTGTTAAATCTTCATTAACTAGCATTTTTAATTGTTCTTCCGGAAGATTAGTCGTTAACACTCCAACCGATGCTGCATTTAGCGGATCAGTTGTTAGTTGTTCAAGAACGCTTGTTATTGAACGAACTGAGATAACTTCTTCTGGAAATTCTGCTTCTAAACTATTTGTCATGTCAACCATCCAGTTGATGTTTTCATCTGTAAAGATTGCATCATCACTAAAGACAATTGATAACTGTTCTGTTGTTCCAATTATTTCTCTTAACTCTTGAATATCTAATAATTCAGGAGTATCTTGTGGCATAAATGTTTCGATATCTGTTTCAACTCCAACTTCTTGATCGAAGTAAACTCCAACTGCTGCAGTTGAAACCGCAATTATTAGTATAGCATATTTGAATTTTAATGTAAATTTTGCAATTTTTCTCATTACACTTTCAAATCCATCAATCTCTTTATTACCTTTACCTGATTTTTTCTTAATCAGTTCACCTTCATTTGTAAATAAACTATCTCTTAAGAATAGTACTGCTAGTAAAATAAACAATGCTGCAATAAAACTAACGACCATTCCGATTGATAACATTTTACCAAAGTCTTGAATCATTGGAACTGGTGAAGTGTATAAACTTAACAGTCCAAGTGCAGTCGCAATTAATGCTGTCATAATTGCTGGTGCTAATTTTTTAATTGTATTTGTAATTGCTTGTCTTGATCTATCTTTATTATTCATTGTCAAGTCCTCCTGCTAATTCTTCGGCGTAACGGCTTTGGAATTGAATTGAGTAATCAATACCTAATCCGATTAAAACAGGGAATACGGCCATAGAAACCATCGTTAACCCTATACTTAACCATCCCATGATCCCTATTGTTGCAAGAACTGCAAACATAATGATCGCAAGTGGTAATAAACTCCATCTAACTTTGAAGACAATTAACAGTACAACAATCATAATTACAGCTGATAAAGCCATCATTACTTGCATACTACCCATCATCTCTTCTTTAATTGAACGATCTAAAACTGGTTTACCAGAAACTAAAGTTGTTTCAGTTAAACCTTGTGCTTCAAGTGAATTAATTATTGAGTCAATAATATCGCCAACAATCGCGTCATCCACTTCTCCTTCAAGTACAACTAAGAACATCATATATTGATCATCAATTGTAAATGATGTAAACATACTTCTAATTTCACCAAATTCATCGTATACCATCATATCAAGCGTTGCTTGTTCTGTTGGTAATCCAGGATATAGTAAATTAAAATTATCATAAATATTTTGAACACCAGCGGCTGTTTCACCTAGATTTGTTGAAATCATTCCTAGTGTCATTGAAAGTGTTGCCATTTCAGCAGCCATTTCAACTTGGTCTTCACTTAAACTTGTTAAGTTAACAACTAATGCTTCAAGTTGATCATTAACTGCATTTAATGAAGTTACTTGATCACCTAATAATGGGTCAGCTTCTAAATCAACAATAACACCATCAATTGTAGCAACTGAATTATTAAGAATCGTAATTGCTGTGCTTACATCTGCAGTACTTGCATCAGCAAGACTAGCACTTAAGAAAGCAAGTGTATTTGATAGATCAGATAAACCGACCGCAATTTCTCCTAAACCTTGTTCAAATTGTGCAGCTGATTGCTCTGCAAATTCTTTAACTAATGAAACTGGGCTATTAATTGTGAAAACTTCATCATAATATGATAACTCAGATTCTAGTTCTGCCATGAATGCTAAATTTTCTACAGTAAATAATTCATCGTATCCATCACCTTTATATATAACGATAATTGGATCACTACCAAATTCTGCTTGGTATTCGAAATTATCAATATATTCATCAGTATCGGTTTGAATCAATGTATCATTTCCTGTTTCTAATGTAACTTGAGTAGCTCCTGCTAATAATACAAGAAATACTACTATTCCAATGAAGATTATTTTCATTGGTCGTTTCATAATCATTTCTGCAATTTTTTGTAACATAAAATTCCTCCTTATGTATGTTAGTGATAACTTACATTACTATAACACTACTCGATAAATATTGTCAAGTAATTTGTTTCAAATATTAAAAATAATATAATCTAGTGTATTATAAATTTTATTGATATATAATAAGGAATGGTAGAACAATGGTATAGTAAAGGTTGAGGTGATAATAATGAATTTAAAAAGTAATTTAAAATGTCCACATTGTGGTTACATTAAAAATGTAACAATGCCAACAGATCGATGTGTGTATTTTTTCACTTGTGAAAAATGCCATAAAGATTTTACTCCTAAAAGTGGTGATTGTTGTGTTTTCTGTTCATATGGCGACAACCCTTGCCCATCAATTCAAGAATTAAACGAACAAAAAGAAAGAACTTAATAACCAAGTATGTTATGATAGTTACCGAGGTGATTTACATGAAAAAAAGTATTTTTATATCATTTAAGTATTCTGAATCATTAAAATTTAAAAATAAACTTACCGGACTACTCGGTTCTCGAGAATATAGATTTTATGGACAAAAATTTGAAAATCCTATTATAACTATTGAAAATGAAGAAATAGTTTTTAATACATTGTCAGATAAGATTTTTCAAACTCATGTAACGATCGTTTTAATAACTCAAGGTGTTTTAGATAGTACATGGATTCCTAAAGAAATTGCATACTCTTTAAAAGAAATAAAAAAAGGTAAAGCAACAAGACGTAGTGGCGTTATTGGCGTAATCATTCCTAAAAAAGGAAATGACTACAGCTACATTATGAATAAGAATAAATATGGGGAATTCAGTATAAAGAAAAGCTTGCTTCCTGATATCATTAAAAATAATATTAATAATGAATTAACAGGAAAAAGCAAAACAGACTTTGATTATAATTCATTTATCTCAATTTATCGATGGGATGACTTCAGTAAGAGAGCTGAAGAGATAATTGATATTGCATACTTAAAAGCTACTGAATACCGCAAAGATTACTTAATTAGAAACTAAAATAAAAACACTTTCTAGAAATTTTATCTAGAAAGTGTTTTTTAATATTAATTTTCTTCATTGTACTTCTTTTCAATCTTGGCATACATAAACCCAATTGCAAACAACAATGCTGATAGAATAAACAAAGTAAATGTTCGAACTGTTAATGTAAAATCGTTTGAATTAAAATCATAGATGAAAAACTTAAGTAACGCAAAGTAAATTGCAAATAAACCAATTTTTCTAACAAGTTTTAAATTATTTCTAAATCCAAATAATATCGCAAGTGCTGCTGCAATAATGAAATAACTTGTTAAGAATACTTTATCATAATCAAAATTAATATAACGGTGAATAAACATACTATGTATGAACACGCCGATAAAGTAAATTGTAATAAATAGCGATTCAAGATTAAAACGTTCCTTATAATAATCAAATATTTCTTTTAATGACAATACAATATAACCGTTTAATATGAGTAGTAAGCTAAAATAGAGCAAGTCATACCCGCTTCCAAAATGATGATCAAAGTATATAAAGTTAGTAATTGTAACAGTAGCTACTATCATAATTTGGTTTGCGATAATAAAACCTTTTAACCCTTGAAGCTTTAACTGTTTAATACTCAAAATATATCGATAAACAATAAATATATAGCTGAAACTCATCAATAAAACAACACTGTAACGTTCCTCAGTTGATGACATCAAGTCATTTACTACTAAGTATACTATCGGTATTAATAAAACCAAATTAAACCCGTACAGGAATACACTAAAATCTTTATGTTCTAAGTTTTTATACTTACCATAAAGTTTATTAATTACAAGTAATGCAATTCCCGCAAGCAACGTGAAAATATATATTAGGTATTCCGAACTACCGTAATTAGCAGCACGTGGAAACATATCGCCAATATTCCAATAGCTGTATAAAGTATCATTAAATCCTGCTACTGTTGTTATTCCAATAAATCTTTTAATTGTGACAAATCCTAAAATAATTAAAAATCCATTTTTGACTAGTTGATAAAACAATTTATCGTTATATCTGTAGAACAGATAGACAATAACAGTAATAACAGAGAACGTCACATGATGGACGTAATAAGGAACAGTACTTGCTTCTTTAAATTGGCCAAAGTTAAAACTAAAGAAGATCACTAATATACTAATAAATAAAGCATATATATCCGTACTACTAATTAAATTAATATTTGAATCATCTTCCCTATATAAATATATATACAATGGTACAAGTAAGATTATAATAATTAACGATATAATATTATGATTTAAATCAGTAAACACATTAATAAGTTCACTAGCAAGTAAAGCAACTAACGCACTTAATATGAAAGTTGACCCAAGGATCACAACATTGTGTAATGAATGATTTTTATCATTCTTAATACTAATTAAATAAAAGTAACTAGTTGCAAATAACATCATTAAATAACTCGAGAATGAATATTGTGAATGTGCAGAATAATATAATATAACAAATACAGATGATACTATCGTAATCATTAGTACAACATTCAAAATAACTTCAAGATAAATTTTGTCTTCAAGGAACCGAACCAAGTAAACAAACATAATATAAGCAACTAACGCAAGTAATAAAACAGATCCTAAATAATATATAATATCAGCATCAATTAAAGCATAACCTTTAAAAGATATATACATTAATATATACAGATAAAAAGTGAATAAAAATCCATCCATAAAATCAAACCGTTTATTATAGAAGTATAAGAAAGCAGCTCCTATAAGCGTAATATTGATTAACAGCATAAAATTAAACCCAATTAACTCATAAGTACTAAACGCTAACAAGAAACTTAAATGGATAAGTATTAACCCCGTTGAATAAAAAACATTATTTAAAACAACATCTTCCTTTTTATCAAAAAAGTATCCGATTCCAAATACAATACCACCTGAACCCATTATTAGAGCAACTCTTCCAATATCGTACATAGATTCATATGCAATACGTCCGAGTGAAAAGAATCCAAGGATCAATAATAATCCAGCTATTTTTAATATAACGTTTTTCCCTAAGAAAAACTCGAATATTTTTGCACTATTTTGATCAATAATTGATTTACTTACTGATGGTTTTACTATTATTCTATTTGTATCTTTGATTGAATCATCAACAATAATACTTTTTATTGACCCCTTATCATTATCACTAATAACATCTTCATCTAATTTGATGATTATTTCTTTAACTTTTTCTTCCTCTTTCGGCTTAAATGCTTCTAATTCAGAACGCAACCGAATATTTTCCTGATTCAAATTTATAATCTCACTTCTTAATTCTTCTAAAACATTAGTAATGGAATCTTGTTGTGAAATTGCCTTAGTCGTTTTTTCAATTAGCTCTTTTTTATTCATTTTTACCCTCCACTCCTAGTTATACTTATATTTTGTTATTACTTACACTTTTTTTTAAAATATCTCACAATTGTATTTTTTTGTTCAAATAGAAAAACCACAATGCCTTTATTACAAATAAAAATGCGGCAAACAACTTATTTCTTCACTTACATTATACCATATCAACTTTTTTTATTACAATTAAAAAGACAAATAAATTTTCCAATTCATTTGTCTTTACTATTAGTCTTTTTCTAAAACTGTAACAATTCTTCTAACAATTGTTTGATTGTAGAATTCATCAACAACTGTATAAATTATTATATAAATTCCTGCTGTAGACGAATCCACAACTCCACTAACAAATGTTGTAATATTTGTTCCCGAATTGTCAGTTGCAGTTACTCCTGTTTGAATCCAAGTATCACCGACGTAAATCGTATCTATTCCAGTATTTATTACCACCACTGGTGATTCCATATCAACGACTTTTACTATTCTTAAACAGCTATAGTCTTTTCCCTCATATTCTATTGAATATATTACTCGATATTCTCCATATTCAGTTAAGTCTACTTCACTAATTTCACTTTGCATAACAATTTCTTCACCATCCACCACTAAGTTACAACCTTCATCAATCCATTCAGAATCCTTTTCAACAATATCAAATCCTGGAGTAATAACTACTTCTATATCAGTTCCACCACAAGCAGAAAGGATAATTATTGAAACTAATAATAATATCTTTTTCATAAGTAATCCCTCCTACATAAATCAAATTCACTATTATATAAATCTTGATCATCATAAACAAATACATAACTTTTAATTTCATATTTAATCCCATTGTATTCAACAAAATAACTAACTAAGTACGTCCCCACGATATTAGTATTAACATTACTATAGCTAACTTGACAAGTAAATTGTGTTGAATTGTTTAAAACACTTGCAGTACAAGTTCCCGGGTTATAGTTATCCCCAATTTTGATTGTTGTAACTGTTGCTGTTAAAACAAAAAGAAGTATTAGTTCTTCCTCGACTACATTTACATATCGGTAAACAATAGAAACATTACCACTGCCATCAGTTACTGTGTAAGTAACAATATATGTTCCAACTGTATTCACATCAATATCTTCGTCAACTTCAATAATAAAACTATTATAATAGTTATCAGTAACTGTTACTGATGCAAGAAAATGTATTGTTCCAACATAAACTGTATCAATTCCAGTTTCAAGTACTACTATTGGTGATTCATTGTCTATGACAGTAACAATCCTTGTTGCTGTCCCAACGTTTCCAGAAGAATCAATTACTGTGTAAGTAATAGTATACTCTCCTACTAAACTTGTATTAACAGTTCCAGAAATATTATAATCTAAGCTAGAATCATAATTATCTGTATAAGTAGCTTCGTATTCAATATAATTGCTATTCAAATCAATAATAATATTATCTTGGCCAATTATTGTAACTACAGGACTAGTACTATCAACAACATTGACTGTTCTCGTATCTGTTTTTACAATATTGTTAAATTCATCAAGCGCATTATATACAACGTAATAAGTTCCTAACGTTGAAGTATCGACGTTACTTGTCGTTTCTAAAGTAAATAAACTAGCATTCGCTCCAATTAAACTAGCACCACCTTCAAGATAAGTACCGTTAACTTGAATAATCATGTTTTCTAATCCATTAATATCAATTGCAATATCGACAGTTAGTAATACATCAACTAAGAAACCATAATACTCATCAACATCAGCATCACTTGTAAAATGGATCACAATATCTTGAACATCATTAATTCCTAGATTACCTAATTCATTTCCGGTATATGATGTTGTCCCAAAAGTTGTCGTAACATACAGATAATCATAATCAGCTTCTAAAAAAGAAGTTGATGTAAATGACAAATCGTATGTTAATGTATCGTCTTCTAAATCTAAATACCATGTAATATCTTGATAATCACCATAAGGATTATGACTTGTTTCAATTATTGAAACAAAGTTATATTCTTCAGTGATGTTCGATATTAATATCCCATCAACGTAAAAACTGACATTAATGATATTGTCCACAGCAGTAAAATTAATATTTCCGCCAATATATTCAGCCGAAGTTTCATTAGCGATTGTTCCATCTAAAGTATAGTAAACACTAGCTCCTAAAGGTATATTGCTTAATGTTACACGATACTCAAATCCATCAGCATCAAGTAAATAAAGGATTGTATCGGTTGGGATGTCGACTTCACTAACAAGTTCTATTCTCGGTGGTAAATACAAATCAAAGGTAATAACACCATCGTGTTCAATTACATTAAATATTTTAATATCCATTAATGACCCGTCTGAATAAAACATTACAATATCAGTCCCATTACCCATTTCATCATACGGATTGTTGTTAGATAAAGCAGCGTTATCTAAGTCGCCATCTTCATCTTTAGATTGACGATCTACCTCTGGGAACGTAATTGGTGGTGTCACCGCAAGGCCAGGTCTAAAAATAAATAATTCATCCACTGCAATTCCGTTATAATCGTAATATCCATCGACATTTCCATCAGTATAAAAGTCTTGGTCGACCCGGTAAACAATTAATCCGCTATCAGGTAAATTTGATTCATAAAATCCTTCTTGTAAACGATATTCGATGTAGACGTATTCATTAGAATACCCTAAATCTATTTTATATAAGTTACTAGCTGAATCAGCTAGTGGTCCTAATGTATAAGTCCCCGATGAAGTAATCATATCCACACTAGTTATCCAATTACCATATTCTTCTTTCATATAGCCAAGCATATGACTTGGAATTACCGATGTGTTATCCATCAATCCCCAATCACCAACTGGTTCAATAAATTGATAAGCATAATAATGGTATAAATCAGGAGCGCTAATTAAATGGAAAGTTTCATGAGCTAATACTCCAACATCAACCTTCATCTCATAATTTACACTATTCCCTAGTAATTCAAATGTATAAGTGTAAGCATATTTACCGTTAATAACCGGGGCATCAATATCATAATTACCTGTTCCGTAATTATAATAAGATGACATTACCCATTTATGTGGCCAAAATAATGTATTCCATCCATCATCTTCGCCACTAAGCATAAATGTAATACTGTCAATATCACCATCATCATTAACATCTAAGTTAATTGAATCATCGATTAAATTATTTAACTCAATATAGTCAATAGCGCCTTTAAGCATCGCGTGTTCGCGATCACTATGCTCGCTAATTCCATTGTATCCAATACTATTTGTAATTTCATCATATGGTTGATAATAAGCACGATTATTGACGTCTTCATAAAAAACCATTGTTGTTCCATCATTAGCAATATACGATACAATCGTTAGTTGTCCATATGAAACTTCTTGATAATAATTTTTTAGGCTTTCATTATTTTCATCATTAAACAGATTATTATAGTACTCATAATTAAATGGAGCACTATAAGAACTTTCATCAGCAAATTTAATAAAAATAACAATGTTTGCAAATGAAGCAGACTCATTAATCGGTCCATTTTGTAAAACTGGAACATCCTTAATTACTGTCTGTGGTATTTCAATATTGGATGATTCGTTTGCTTTTACGCCAACAAATGGTGTAACAGCAAGGAAAAATAACGATATTAATATATAAATCTTTTTCAATTGAAACACCTCCTTATTACTATATTTTATCACAAAAAAAAGATTTCTCATATAGAAATCCTTTTAATTATACGTTACAAAACATTTCGTATTTTGTTAATCTTATTAATAACCTTTTTCCTTGTTAACGGCACATTCTTATCAGTTTCACCAACGTGAATATAAAGACTATTTTCAGGTTGAAACAACTTACTTAATATCCATTGTGTTTCTTTTACACCATTAAACATCCTACTTTTTTTACTTCCTGCTGTGTTTACGAATATTAGATTCTTTAATCTGGGAATATTAGAATCTCTAATGTCGAATTTTTGGCCATAATACCTTTGAAATCGGTTAATAATTGTTAATACTTTATCAGACAATGCCCCAAAGTAGATTGGAGAAGACACAATCAACGTGCTTGCTTTCATTAATAATTCATGAATGTTTGTCATATCATCACTTTTTGAACAGCCAATTATTCTTGTACAATATTTACAATCATCGCAACTGAATATATTTTGTGAATATGCATTAATTATAACAACTTCTTCTGTTTTACTTCTAAGTATTTCATTTACAATGCTTAAAGACTTAGAGTCCTTATTAGGTGAACCATTTAATATAAGTATCATCATAACACCTCAATTTTCTTACCTTAATTTATTGTATCCAATAATCATAGAATATTCTGTGAACACTCCCCCACTTAATTGTACACAATTTGATAAGGGGCTTCTTAGGTTGTGCGAGCTACTGCTCGCAAGTTTACTAAGCTAACGAGGCTGTTCC
>JASFZA010000095.1:0-15670 GCA_045046715.1 Candidatus Izemoplasma sp. | reverse complement strand
CTTTTTTAATTCCTTCAATATTATCCAGATTGTTATAAAGAGTCGCTAAAGTTTCACCTTTTGAAACTTTATCTCCAACTTTTTTGTTTAAGACGATTCCAACGTCCATATCAATTTTATCTTCTTTAGTAGCACGTCCTGCACCAAGCTTCATTGCCGCAATTCCGATTGCTAAAGCATCAATTTTTTTAACAAATCCGTCTTCTACAGATTTAATGTCAATAATTTCTTTAACATTCACAAATGTTTCTAAACTTGGTAATACTCCACCTTGTCTTGAAATAAACTCCATTTGCTTAGCGTAAGCTTCACCATTAGTAATTTTTTCTTTAACTAATGCTTTTGCTTCTTCCATTGAATTAGTTATCCCTGCACTGTGAACCATATAACTACCAATTTCTTCAACTAACAGTGTTAAATCACTTGGACCATTACCATTTAAAGTATTAATAGCTTCAATGATTTCTAATTTATTTCCAACTGCAAATCCAAGTGGCTCACTCATGTCAGTGATGAATGCAACAACTTTACGACCAAAGTTAGTACCAATCTTAACCATTAATTTAGATAATTCACGAGCATCTTCTAATGTTTTCATAAAGGCACCCTCACCAATTTTAACATCTAAGATTATAACGTCACTACCTGAGGCAAGTTTTTTACTCATAATACTAGCTGCGATTAACGGGATACTTGGTACTGTTCCTGTTACATCACGAAGTGCATATAGTAATTTATCAGCTGGTGTTAAGTTACTAGTTTGACCAGCAACTGCTAAACCAATATCATTAACTTGAGCAACAAAGTCTTCAATTGAGATATCAATTGATAATCCTGGGATACTTTCTAATTTATCAAGCGTTCCACCAGTATGTCCTAAACCACGGCCACTTAGTTTTGCAACTTTAGCTCCACAGCTAGCAACAAGAGGTCCAAGAACGATAGTAGTTTTATCTCCTACTCCACCTGTTGAATGTTTATCTACTTTAATTCCTTTAATTGAGCTTAAGTCAATTATTTCTCCACTATAGAGCACTGCTTCTGTTAAATATGTGCTTTCATCATCAGTCATTCCTCTAAAAAATATTGCCATTAACATACTACTCATTTGATAGTCAGGAATAGACCCATCTGTATAATTATTAATAACGTATAAAACTTCTTCTTTTGATAATTCATGCCCATCACGTTTCTTTTCAATTAAGTCAACCATTCTCATATTTATCAACTCCTATTTATCTATTGTATCATAAATCATATGTAAATATAATGCTAAGCTGATAAAAATAATATTTAAATTACTTTTTATATGTAGTATAATAAGAATATTAAGGAGGAATAAATATGCGCTTTTTTAAAAAGAAAAATGAAGTTACAGTGGATGATAGAACAAACATTGAAAAAACTTTCGAAAATAAAGGTCAAAAGATCGGTCGAGAAACTGGAGAACTAGTTCAAAAGGGTGTTGACAAGATTAACCATCTAAAAGACAAATATGATGTTGATGAAAAATTCGAAGAAATATTAGAAAAAGCTACTACTAAAAGTAAAAAGGTTATTAAAAAAGTTAAAAATAAAACAATAAAACGATCAAAAAAAACTGAAGATAAATAAAAAAACGTAAATACAAAATTCTTGTATTTACGTTTTTTTTTAATTAAATTCTATATCAAACTTATCTAACTGGTCTTGAATACGACCTTTTACTAAGTCAGCAAGTTCAAAACTTGATAAGTTTTTATAGTCTTCATATTTCAATATTTTTTGAAGATCCACTCGAACTATTTGTTTTTTAAATGGATATCCTTTTAATACATTACTTGAATCGTATAAGGTACCAATAAGTATATCAGTTTTACTTTTCATTGCTAGTTTAAAAGCTCCTGGTTTAAATTCAAGCATTTCATTAGAGAAAGATCTTTTACCTTCGGGGAATATTGCCATTGGCATTCCGCTTTTAACCGTTCTAACACCTTTAATTATTGATATTGCTGCACTTCTATCTGCTGTTCTGGATATTGGAATATTTCCAAGCAATTCAATCCATTTACCAAGAATAGGTACACTAAATAACGATTCTTTAGCGATAAAGTTCATTGGTAAACCCTTAAATATTGGCATAACGATGATAATATCCCAATTTTCTTGGTGATTTCCAACAAATACAAAATTAGAAGGAGGGATATTCTCTTTTCCAGTAACGATAAGTTTAATTCTTGTCAAATGACGAATTAAGTTAAGAACACTATTTGCGTAAGCATGATTAAAACTGTTTTTTGGATCTTTTTTTCTTCTTATTAGATATAATAATTTCATAAAGATTAATTCACTGATAAAGGCAAATACAACCGATAAAATTAAGATTATGATAGCTATCAAATATCCCCAAACAGTAGTAAAATTAGGGTTTAGTAAATTATAAAACCCATAACCAAAAATAAATATATAAATATAAAACGATAATATAACCATAATATTATATCCTTTCGTATATAGCAAATGTCAAGTCATGATTAACTGTTTCACTAATTTTTTTAAATTTTGAATAATTAATTTCTTGAAAAAATGTATCACCAGTAAACTCTTGATTAATATGAGTAATATAAAGTCTATCAGCTAAATCAATAGTTAAATCATATATCATTTTACCACCAATTACGAATAATTCTTCATCTTTCGGAAAATTAGATACGTATTCAGCAACATTATTAATCGTTTTGATACCAGGGTAGTTATATCCTGACTTAGAAGCAACAACACTTACTCTTTTAGGAAGTGGTTTGTTTAAGTAGCTTAAAATGGATTTAAACGTGTTACTGCCCATTAAAACAGTATGATTTAATGTTGTTTTTTTAAAGTATGCTAAATCTTCTTTATAGTGCCATGGCATCTTATTTTTATAACCAATTACATTATTCTTACTTATAGCAACAATGATTGATACCATTTCTACACACTCACCTTTCCTTTGATATGAGGATGGGGATTGTAGTTAATTAATTCAAAGTCTTCATATTTAAAGTCTTCAATATCTGTTATGTCGCGTTTAATAATCATTTGTGGTAAACTTCTTGGTTCACGCGTTAGCTGAAGTGCTACTTGTTCAAGATGATCATTATAAATATGGGCATCACCTAAAGTATGGATAAATTCACCAAGTTCTAAATTAGTAACTTTAGCAATCATCATCGTTAACAATGCATAACTTGCAATGTTAAAGGGAATCCCAAGAAATGTATCAGCACTTCTTTGATATAATTGACAAGATAGTTTATTATTATTTACGTAAAAATGAAACATCATATGACAAGGTGGTAAAGCCATTGAGTCAATTAGTGGTGGATGCCACGCATTGATAATTAATCTTCTTGAATTAGGATTTTTTTTAATATTTTCTATTAATTCAGTTAATTGATCAGTATATGAACCGTTAGGCCCCTCAAAATGACGCCATTGATGACCGTAAACTGGACCCAAATCACCAAACTCTTTAGCAAAACTATCATCTTGCTTAATTTTATCGATGAACTCACTCATTGATTCACCATTATAACTAGAGCTTTCTTTAAAAGCTTTATAAGGCCATTCATTCCAAATTCTAACTCCGTTATTAACTAAATATTGAATATTAGTATCACCAGTTATAAACCACAGTAATTCGTGAATTACTGATTTTAAATGAACCTTTTTTGTTGTAAGTAAGGGAAAACCTTCATTTAAATCAAATCTCATTTGATAACCAAAAGTACTAATTGTACCAGTTGCAGTACGATCACTCTTTGGTGTACCTTTTTCTAAAATATCTTCGAGTAATTTGAGATATTGTTTCATAAAATCACGTCCTTTTTCATGGATTTAACCTAAATAGATTATAACAAAGTAATTACTATATTAAAAGTAAAAGTACGCTTTTTATTATTCATTAAAAAATCACTAAATAAAGCTATATAAGCAAAAAAGCGCAAATGCGCTTTTTTTAATATTACATATGGGGGGTAATATTATCAGTCAGTTTTTGTATTGATAAATGTGATCTTTTCCGCAACAACTTCAGGATAAGAAAAAGATTTATCATTTCCTAGATCATAATATTTTTGGGCAAGTCTTGCTTTGATACCTACTGTTGAACCTTTTTTACAATATTCGACAGTATTTTCAGCAATCCCACTCCAAAGCGTACACTTGATGAAGTCTGTATCGTATTCACCTGTTTCAGCATTTTTATAACTTCTATTTACAGCTAAAGTTATTGTTGTTACTTTACGACCATCATCAAGCGTTTTAAGTTCTGGGTCATACACTAACCTTCCTACTAAGATAACTTGATTTAACATAGTGCCTCCTTTTTAGAGTAATTATATTAAATATATTATGATTAGTAAAAGTGTCAAATGTGTTAAAACGAATATGTTTATAGCTGTATTTTATAAAATTTTAAGGTATACTCATCAAAATTCGGTGAATACACACCAGTAAATTATTTTTTTATAAAATTCTGCTTATATTACAAAAAAAAGGAACAGAAGCTCCTTTTTTTAACTTTTATTATAAACTACACGATTTCGCCCAGTATCTTTGGCATGATATAGACCTTTATCAGCTATCTCGATTAGATCATCAATTGAAGTAATTTCGTTTTCTGGATACGAGCTAATCCCAATACTAACAGTTATTTTTATTTCTTGATCATTATGTTTCATAACATTTTCTTGAATAGTTCTTCTTATCTTTTCAGCAACCTCTAATGTACCCTTTGCGTTTGCACCAGGTAAAATAACAATAAACTCTTCGCCACCATATCTAATTAGCAAATCACCTTCACGTAAACTACTTTTAATAATTTTTGCAAAATTAACTAAAACATAATCACCAACTAAGTGGCCATAAGTATCATTGACATTTTTAAAATGATCAATATCTAACATCATTATTCCAAATGGATTATCAGTTCTAATTGAACGACCGTATTCTTCACTTAAACGCTGCATTCCAAAACGTCTGTTGTAAACTTTTGTTAATGGATCAAGGACAGCAAGCTTTTGAAGTTTTTCATGAATTATTGCATTATGAAGCCCAAGTGATAATCCTTTAGTGTAAACACCTAAGTCTTTAAATACTGATGGATTATAACTTCTTGTTGATGCAAGTAGCAAAACTCCTAAAACTTCACCTTTATAGCTAATTGGTTCAAGCAAGATTGCTTTTGGAAAAAAATCTAACAATCCTGTTTCAACTTTTATTTGATACTTGAATTCAAAGTCTGTTCTTTTACCTGTTTCAAAAGCATCTTTAACAATATCAAGTTTTATAACGCTATTGGGATCTTTAATAAGATGAGAACTAGTCACTTCTAAGTAACCACCTTGATCAATAATAAACATCCCAGCTTTTGACTGTGTATATTCAATGATATGGGCTAATGCTTTATCTGAGAGTTTATTTATATCTAGTTCGTCAGTAAATATTTCAGTAAATTTTCTAATTGATTCTTCTGATTGTTGGGAGTATAAAAATGATTTAATAAGATTATTAAATGATTTTGAACTCTCACCAATCTCATCATCTGAATCAATAGGAAGCATACAATTATTTAAACACTCGTCCAAATCTTCTTCTTTAGAATCAGATATAATCCGTTCATATACTTCTTTCATTTTATTAGAAAGGACTAACAGTCTTCTACCAACAACTAGCTTTGCTAGTAGGTAATTAACTAATCCCAAAGTTATTCCTGCAAGAATACTTGATATGATAAAAAGATAAGTAAAGGCATATTCAGTTGGGATACCAATCCCTACTGAAAACAGGGGAAAGATAATTCCAATAATTAAACCAAATCCACACATATAGATTAATAAATCTAAGAAAACTTTTTTTGTTATTCGCATAATATACCTCTTTCCGATAGATGTATTTTATTGACATAGCTTAATTATACCTTACAACGTGTATATAGTCTAAAAAAAAAGAAACCGAAGTTTCTTTTTTACTTATTAAAAACTAATTTCAACATCTTCTCTTTTAGCAACATCTGCTTCAAAGAAGTCTTTTTTATTAACATGAATCATTCCAGCAACAATACTTGTTGGGAAAGTAACGATCATTGAGTTAATTGTTGATACATTTGAATTATAAAGACGACGAGCTGCTTGTAAGTGTTCTTCAACATCACTAATTGAATTTTGTAAGTTAGTGAATAGTTTTTCAGCTTTTAAATCAGGATATGCTTCAACTGCAACATTAATCCCTGATTGAACGGCATTCATTTTTCCCATAAACTCTTGTTTTTCTTCTAATGATAATGATTTAGGTAAACCACTACGCCATTTAACAATATTTTCAAAAGTTTCAGCTTCATGTTTAGCATAACCTTTAACTGATGCGACTAATTTAGTTAACACATCAAATCTTTTTGTTAATGCTACATCAATTCCTGATTCTGCTTCTTCAACTTTAACTTCTAATTGACGAAGTTTGTTCATTGCTCCGATATACCAAATAATTGGGACAAGGATAATACCTATTACAACAATTAAAATAATTCCACCATTCATTTAAATCACTCCTTATTTAAATATATTTCTGTTTAGTTTAAGTTCATCAATTACTTCTTTTATTACTAACAGTTCCTGTTTAAAACCACTTACTGTATTTTTGTCAATTGCTGTGAACATTTTTAATTCAAATGTATCACGCATATTGCTAATTCCAATATACAACATATTGTCAATAAAAGAAAAACTTATTTTACCTTTATTTTCTTTTTCAAATTTCATTAATGATTCCATAAAGTGTGGTGTTAGGACATAAAATGCTGAATGATCATTTGATGAATATGTTTTAAATTTCTTATTAAAAACAACACTTTCTAACTTAACTTTATTGTAATTACGTTTTACTTGCGGTCTTCCACCTTCAAGGACTTGTAAATACCCATCAAAATTTTTGTTAAATTCAAATCTAAAAATTCTCCCCATAAAATATGTTATATAATATGTTTGTGTTCCATTTTTAGTTCGTCTTACATGGCGTTCTTCTAGTTTAACATCACTACTAATAAAATCAACACCATCCATTGAACCTGAGACGTAGTCTTCAGTGTGAAATCGATCAGCATGTTTAATGAATTCCGTATCATATACTTGTCTAGCCGACAATCCAGCTTTTGGATCGTAATGACCATTGTCGACAAAGTCTTCAATTAAGTCTTTCATTATAACTAGTTTAAATTCGTGATTCATCTTATTAAATCGAGAATAACCTAATATTAAAAATACAATACCAGTAATTCCTACCGGAATAGCTAATATGATTAAATTTTGATTAATGATAAATATTAAAATACCGAGTATTAATACTAAACCACCAATGATAATCTTTTTCTCTGCTGCGGATTTACTTCTTTGAAACTCTGCAATTTTATTTTCCATATTATCCTCCTGTTCTGTATTATACTAGATATTAACTCAATATTAAAACAAATTATTTAAATAATCGTGCAGCATTAACTGCCGTGCCCCAAGACTTATATAATTCGGCCCTTAAAGATTTATCCATTCCTGGTGTAAATATCTTATCAAGACTTGAAATATCAGATAATTCTTCAATATTTTTATAGAATCCACTTGATAAGCCACTCATGTATGCAGCACCTAAAGCTGTCGTTTCAGCGATTTTAGGTCGAACAATTTTAACATTTAAAATATCTGATTGAAACTGCATTAAAAAATCATTAAGACTTGCTCCACCGTCAACTTTTAATAATTTAGTTTCAATTTTAGATTCTTCATTCATTACTCTAATAATATCTTTAGTTTGATAAGCAAGACTTTCAAGTGTTGCTCTTGTAATATGAGCTTTACTTGTCCCGCGAGTTAATCCAAACATTGCACCTTTACAGTCAGCGTCCCAGTAAGGTGTTCCAAGTCCAACGAAAGCCGGAACAACGTAAACTCCATAGTTATCTTTAACACTCAAGGCTAACTGTTCTGAATCTTTAGCTTCTTTAAAAAACTCTAAAGAATCTCGTAACCATTGAATAGCACTTCCGGCAACAAAAACACTACCCTCAAGAGCGTAAGTAACTTGCCCATCGATACTATAAGCAATTGTTGTTAGTAATCCTTTTTTTGATAATACTGGAGTAGCTCCGGTATTCATCAACATAAAACAACCCGTTCCATAAGTATTCTTAATTTCACCTTTATCTAAACATAGTTGTCCAAATAGCGCAGCTTGTTGATCACCAAGGATTCCCGTAATTGGGACAACTTCACCAAAGAAAGTATGACTCATTGTACTGCCAAAATAAGCATTACTATCAACAACTTCAGGTAGGATTGATTTATCAATCCCTAAAATATCTAAAATCTCTTGGTCCCATTCTTTTTTAAAGATATTAAACAATAACGTTCTTGAGGCATTTGTATAATCTGTTTTATGAACAGTATTACCAGTTAACTTATATAGTAACCAGCTATCAACAGTTCCAAACATTAAATTACCTTGATCCATTAATTCCCTAACACCTGTAACATTATCTAAAATCCATTTTATTTTAGTTGCACTAAAATAAGGATCAATTAATAATCCTGTTTTTTCTTTAAATAGTTTGTTTAATCCTTGGCTTTTTAAGTCTTCACAAATTTGATTGCTTTGACGTGATTGCCAGACAATTGCTTGATAAACCGGGTTTCCTGTCAATCGATCCCAAAGAATAGTTGTTTCGCGTTGATTAGTTATTCCAATTGACATTACTTCTCGGGGATCAATATTTGAATTTAGTAAACATGATGCCATTGTATTCAAAACACTCGTCCAAATTTGATGAGCATCTTGTTCAACGTATTCTGTTGCTTGATAAATCATCTCAAGTTCAACTGAACTAGAACTTACAATATTTCCTAATTTATCAAATAAGATTGATCTTGTTGAGGAAGTACCTTGGTCTATTGCTAATATATATTTTTTCATTTTTAACACCTCATCTCTTTATATTACCATAAATAAGGCAATTAATTTAAGTCAAATTATGTTATAATGTGAAAAGAGGGTGATAAAATGAAAAAGGAATTTATATTAATCGATCCGTATGAAAATGAGCTCCATACATACTTGTGGACAACAACATTAAAAAAGCCTAAAGGGATCGTCCAAATCATTCATGGCGAAAGCGAACATTTAACAAGATACCATGATTTTGCATTATACTTAAACTCCCAAGGATTTCACGTTATTGGTAATGACCATTTAGGTCATGGCAAAACAGCTGAGACAAATGAATACATCTTTTTTGATGCGAATATGGGATTTCATAAAGTATATGAAGGTGTTAAAACTGTAAGAGACTATATTGAAGAAAAATATCCAAAACTTAAGGTTATAATGTTTGGCCATTCAATGGGTTCTTTTATTGGTAGATATACAGTTATAAATGATCAAAAACGTTATGATTTAGCCATCTTCTCAGGGTCTGCACATTTTTTCAGACCTAAAATCAAGTTTTTACAATGGATATCAACATTACTCATTAAACGTAAAGGTCCCAAATATATATCTAAGTTTTTAATTGGTCGGACATCTGATGTTCCAGTTAAATCAATGAGACGTAATGGTTTAATTAACTTACCAAAAGAATGGTTATCACATGATAAAGCAGTTCAAGATTATTATGAAACTTCTGAAATGTGTGGAATGCCATTTACTGTAAGTGCCCACCGTGATTTATTCGAAATGATTTTAGAAATGATGGACATTAAAAAAATTAGAGAAAGTGCTTCTAGTATGCCAATCTTCTTTGTAAGTGGTGAGGAAGATGCCCTTGGAGACTACGGGGAAGGTATTAAAAAATTATACCGTCTTTACAGTAAAGCTGGATATTCTAATTTAAAATTCCGTATTTTTGTAAATTGCCGTCATGAAGTTGTTAATGAAGTAGAAAAAGATAGAATTTATGAATCAATATCTGAATGGATTTTCAAATATCTCTAAAAAAATAGAACTAAGACGACTGTCTTAGTTCTTTTCTTTACGATTTGGATTAATAAGAAATGTTGAATATAAATCTTCATTTTCAAAGAATTCAATTTCATTCATGACATCTTTAATTGTAATACTTTCCAAAATATCTAACACATCAAATAAACTTTGGTTGAAGTAATAGTATTTAGTAAACTGATTAGCGATAAATTCAAGACTATTTAAGGCGTGAATAAAGCCACCAATAATCTGTTTTTTACTACGATTAAACTTTTCTTCTTCAAAAGTATGCTGACGCATATTTTTGAACATATTAAATAATACTTTTTCTAATTTTTCTGGAACTTTTGTTTCAGAGCCAATTAAGAAGAACCCGTATGTATCTTCAAATGTAATATCAATTCCAAAAGTATCGTTAATTAATCCTTTAGTAATTAATGATTGGAAGTTTTTAGTACTTCTTCCAATAAACATATCCATTAAGATTGAGAAAGTTAGCTCTTTTTTAATCAGATTATCTTTATTAATATTTTTCGGCAGTTCTTTAATTCCCATTAAAAAACTAGGAACAACAATATCAAGTTCAATTGTTCTTTCCTGAATAATATCTGACATTATTTCAGGTGTTTCCTCAACAACAGGGAAGTATTTAGCACTATATTTATAATCTAATTGATTTTTAGTCAGATGTGTTACTACTTTATCTAAATTAAAGTTACCAGCTAAAAATAATACCATGTTCGATGGACTATAATAAGCGTTATGAGCGATTTCTAAGATTTCTTTATCAATTGTGTTAATGGTATCGATAGTACCTAAAATATCATTCTTTATCGGGTGACTTGGAAATAAGTTGTTTAAAATACCCATATAAGATACAGTAGTTGGATCATCATCATACATTTTAATCTCTTGAGCAATGATGCCTTTTTCTTTATCAATCCCTTTTGTACTAAATTGTGGTTTTTGAACAAGGTCCATTAATAAATCAAGATTTTGATAGATGTTAGAAGTTGCTGAGAATAAGTATGTTGTTTTACTGTTTTGCGTAAAAGCATTAACTGAAGCTCCATTTTCAGCGAAGTATCGTGAAATATCTTCACCATTTCTTTCAAATAGTTTATGTTCAAGGAAATGAGCAATACCACTAGGTAATGCAGTAATGTTTCCTTTAGTATCTTTTACTTCTAAATTGATTGAACCAAATTTAGTAGTAAAAGTAACGTATGTTTTACTGTAATCATTTTTTGGTAACAAATATACATTTAGGCCATTAGTTAGTCTTAAGTGAAATAGTTCTTCGTTAATATGGTTATAACTATACTTTTTCATGATTATCATCCTTTAGTAAAAAAACTGTGTCTTTAGTTAATTTTTTAGCGACTAAACTAATTTCTTCTTTAGTAACACTCAGTAATTTGTTGATAACATCTTCTTGATTAAAATCAATATCAAAAAGATTTGTTCTAAAGTAACGTCCGATTAATGAATAAGTTGAATCTAAACTACTAATAACGTTATTTTTATACACGGTTTTAATTGTTTCAAGTAATTTATCGGAGTAATCTTGATTGATAATATCAGTTAAGATTTTATCAATTGCTGTAGCTACTTCTTCGTAATCTTTACTTGATATCCCACTATAGATAAATAAGACACCTTTATCAGGGTCATAACTAGTACTGATAAAGTATACTTTACCCATCTCTTCGCGAATTTTATTAAAGAGCAATGATTCACTAGTGCCGCCAAAGATTGCGTTAAAGATTAAAGCAGGATAGTAATCAGCATCTTTATAATATGTATTTGTGCGATAACCAATAATCAGTTTCGACTGATTAACATCTGATTCTTCAATGATTTCATTAAAATTTTGAATCTGCGGTTGATCAGTATCTCGTAAAGTTAAAGATAAGTATGATTGATTAAATTTATAAACTGAATTAATTAAATCTTCTGTTTTAGCAAAATCAATATTACCAACAACAGTAATATAAACTTGATTTGTTGAAATCATTGCTTGATATTCTCGTTTAACGTCTTCAAGGGTAATTTTTTTCAACTCTTCAATACTTCCAAGTGCGGAAACACGGTAAAGCTCATCTTTAAACATATTCTTCATCATTTGATGCATTGCATATTTTAATTTATCAGCATAAATACCTTCAAAGTATTCTTCGATTAAACGCGCTTCTTCTTTAAAGATAGTTTCATCAAATAATGGTCTAAAGATAATATTACTTAAAAATTCCATTCCTTTTTTTAGTAATGATTCATTATTTGATGTATATTGATCATCAATAATGCTTAAATCAAAGGTAATGATATGACTTTTACCAATCTTACTAACACTACCACCAGTTTGAGCCGCATACATGTCTTCTAAATGAATACTTAAGGCTTCTCTTGTTGGGTAATCTTCTGATATTGCTCGTAAAATATAAGGTAAAAGACCTCGGGCTGTGATTGAATGATTCATCTCAGCTAAGAAGTTAATTTGGATTCTTGTTGTTTTAAATTTCTTTGTATGAACCATCGATAAATTATATGATTCAGCTTTTATTCTTTTTATGTTCATATTATAGCTCCTAATAAAAAAAGTGCTTAAACAAGCACTTTATAATTGTTTTTATGCAACTTCTAGTGCAATTTCCATCATTTTAGTGAACGCTAATTGGCGTTCTTCAGCCGATGTTTCTTCATGTGTAATTAAATTATCTGAAATTGTGAGTAAACAAGCTGCTTTTTTTCCTAAGACATTTGCATTATGGAATAATGCAAATGATTCCATTTCAACACATAAACATTTATGTTTTTTGCTGATTGTTAAGAAATCTTCAAAGTTAGCTCGATAAAATACATCACTTGAATGAATTCGACCAACTGTTACTGGAATGTTTAGTTTTTTAGCTGTTTCAATAATTGAAGTATTTAAATCTTTACTTGGTAAGATAACAGTGTCAGTTAATCCGTTTTGTGTTAGTGCATATGAAGACTCGCTCCAAGCACTATCAGCTAAGACAACGTCATATAAATCTAAATCTGCAGTATAAGCTCCTGCACTTCCGATTCTTATGATGTTTTCAACACCGTAGTTATTATATAGTTCAAATGAATAAATTCCGATACTAGGCATTCCCATTCCACTACCCATGACACTAATCTTTTTACCTTTATATGTTCCAGTATAGCCAAACATATTACGAACTTCATTAAACTGTACAACGTTTTCTAAAAATGTATCAGCAATATATTTTGCACGTAATGGATCTCCGGGCATTAAAACTGTTTTTGCAATTGCGTTATCTGCTGCTGTGTTATGTGGTGTTCCCATATTAAATTCCTCCTAGTTTTTTAGTTATTAGTTTTTTCTTCAAGGGAATATCTTCCTACTTTTTGATAAAACTTCAAATTTACTTTTACGATGTATCCAATACTAAAGCTTAAGATTATTGTTCCGTAAGAAAGTAATCCAATGCCTTCACCTGCAATTAGTCCTATTATTAAAGCAATCAGGACAACCGTAAATTCCATTATAACACGAACCTTAAATAAATTCTTTGTTTTAAATATTTTCATTAATGTTAGCATCAATTCATCAAATACACCAGCCGGGTATGTTGATACAATTAACATACTTGCACCCATTGGTAAAATGATTAATCCAATTGAAAAACTGATAAAACGATCAATACCTGTTGGTTCAAAAGTATTTAAAATAATTTCTTCATTTAATAAATCAATTGTTAATGCAACAAAGATAATTGGAATTATCATTAATATATACTTTAGATTCCTATTTCTGATTGTTATATAAATCGTTGTTACACTAGCAACAATGATTGTTGCCAATCCAAATGACGAATTAAGTAGCTTACTTAAACTGTAATGCAATGTATCCCAAGAACTAACCCCTAAGTCACTTCTGATTAACAGTACAACTCCAAAAGCAATTAATAAACCACCAACAATATAAAAAAACACATTTATTACATGTTTATATGCAAAGTTGACTTTATCTTCATTTGTGATTAACACTTTCAAGAAGTAATTTAAAATTATTCCTACTGTAAGTGCCATAATAATTGTTCCGTATCCGAGTTGTTCCATACTAATACTAAAAAACAACACAAGGAGTAAAGTTGTTAAAATTGCTGTAATTTCGACGCCTATTCTGACGATTCTCATATCATTAATTCCTGTAATTTCCATAAGCATAAGCATCAGCTCATCAAAAACAAATGCTGGATATTTAGTAATGATAACTAAAGATAATCCAAAAACAAGAACAAAGTATCCACTAATGAATAAGGGTATTTGATATTTTAGTCCTTCAACAGCAAATTCTCCAAACACATAAATATCCCAAAAATCTATTGCCATTCCGATTGAAAAAATTGGGATGGCCATTGCTAAGAATTTAAGATCTTTACGATATGCTAAGACAAATAGGGTAAGAAATGAAGTCACAATAATCGATGCCCAACCAATTGTAATTCCGGTTATTTCACTTATACCAAAAGATACTGTATCCCAAGGTCCTGCTCCTAAGCGACTTCTGTAAACGATAACTACCCCCAGCGCAACAGTAAAAATCCCGATAATGTAAATGATACTATTTTGCCAATTAAATTTTACTGCACTACGATCCATAAATTTTCTCCTTTCAATATTAAAATATTGAAATTCAGTCAAAGTCAATTTAAGGGGACTTGTTCTAATGCCTAACCATATTATAGGAAAAAGAATTTCATATATCATATTACAAGAAATGTAAGTATAATGCAATGCTTATGAGGTGCGAATTCATTTTTTATTTTAAATATTCTTTAAATAACTGACGACCAATTGAACCATTGCGTAAGTAATTCAGAACTTTAGATTTCTCGACCCATAAAGCATCATCAACTTCGGCTTTATTTATCATTAGTTTTGAATTGTTAGTTACTGCTTTAAAGCCAAACATTAAGACGTCCTTTTTTTCATAGTAATAACTTTTAATATATTCACAAGTTTTAATCTTAATCCCGACTTCTTCAAGAACTTCTCGAGCAACTGTTCCTTCTAATGTTTCTCCAGGTGTTATGTATCCAGCAATCAAGACGTGATGAGTATTAACATCATGTTGTTTAAGTAAACATACTTCATCTTTTTCATTTAAAAGGATTACTAGCACTGCTGAATCAACTTTTTCAAAATACAGCTTATTACATGATTCACAATAAGGAATTAAACCTTCATCTTTTACATATTTAGTAATAAGTTTAGTGCCACATTCTAAACAATAATTATAGTTATCTTTCATAAGTCACCTCTTTACTTTTAGTGAGTATATTATACCACAATTATTTTTATAAAAAAGAGTGCTCAAAGTTATGAGCACTCTTTTGATAATACTATTTTAATACTTCTTCACAACGACTACATAAACCTTCTTTAGTCTCAGGAACAACTTGCCAACATCTGTCACAAGTAACACCCTCTGCAGCCGTAACATCAATTGATAGATCATTGAATTTATATTCACCAGACCCATCTTTCATATTAAACTGACTAACGATGAATACTTGCCCTAGATTAGTGTTTAAGCTTTCTAGCAACTCTTTCACGCCACCACTTGGATAAAGTGTTAGATGAGCGTTAAAGCTCTTACCAATTACTTTAGCAGCACGTGCTTCTTCTAATGCTTTTA
>JASFZA010000094.1:0-11795 GCA_045046715.1 Candidatus Izemoplasma sp. | reverse complement strand
ATAATTGAAAGTAATGATGATGGCTTAATTACTGGTTTTGAAGAAAAACCTAAAAACCCAAAATCAAGTAATGCATCAATGGGTATTTATGTTTTTAAACGTCAGGTTTTAAAGAAACTCTTAAGCGAGTCTAATGACTATAAACTTGATTTTGGTAAAGATATAATTCCTAGTAGTATTAAACAAAACTATAAAACGTATATGTATAAATTTAATGGCTACTTTCGCGATGTAGGAACAATTAATTCCTTATACGCAGCTAACATGGATTTAATCGATAATCCTGAATATTTGGATATAAATAATTATAAAGAATTTCCGATTTATACCCGTTCAAGTGAGTTGCCGCCACATCATATAATATCTTCTGCAAAAATTAAGAATTGTTTAATTAGTGATGGATGTATTATTAAAGGTAATATTGATCATTCGGTTTTATCTTCAGGGATTGTTGTTGAAGCTGGGGCATCTATTAAAGACGCTATAATATTTCCTAATGTAATTATTAATAAAAATGTAATAATTGAAAAAGCATTTATTTTGGAAAACTTAGTTATTGAAGAAAATACAAAACTTATTTTTGAATTTCCAACAGTTGTTGATGAAGACTATCTACAGAAATTAGGTGATGCTAATGAATAGATTATTTGCAATAATTGATGCAACAACAAAAAATAATTTAGATGTTTTAACGATGCACCGTATGCCAGGGGCGTTACCGTTTGGTGGAAAGTACCGGTTAATTGATTTTGTACTTTCTAATCTTAAAAATTCTAGTGTTAGAAATGTTGCTATTTTTCCATATGGAAATTATCGTTCTTTAACTGACCATATTGGGAGTGGTAAAAGATGGAATTTAGACAGAAAAAGAGACGGTCTATTTGTTTTACCACCTAAAAATTTAACAATATCGCAAAATGAAATGATTACTTTTCAAAGAATGTATGAACACCTTGAGTATTTCAAAAGGAGTTCACAAGAATACGTAGTTATTACACAAGCAAACATTGTCTGGAATATTAACTTTCAAGATGCTTTAAAAGATCATATTAAAAGTGAAGCAGATATTACAGAAATTATCTTTGAAAATACACGTTTAAAAACGTTTATTTTATCAAGGAAACTTTTAATTAAATATATTGAAAATTATGATTCGCTGCAGTATCGAACAATTCTTGATTTAGTTGAAAGAGCAAATAAATTAACAATCAATATGTTTAGTCATGATGGCTACACACGTACTATTACAGACCCTTTTAATTATTTAAAGTCAAACTTAGACATATTGAATATGGAGACAGGATTTAATATTTTCCGCCAGGATCGGCCAATTGTTTCAAAAGAAAAAGTTAGTCCACCTGCAAAATATTTAAATCACGCATCAGTAAAAAACAGTATGGTAAGTGCTGGAGCAATAATTGATGGAACAATTTTAAATTCAATTATTGGCCGAGACGTAATTGTTAGAAAAGGTGCTGTTGTTAAAAATAGTTATATTATGAATAACAGCGTAATTAGTGAAAATGCTGAAGTTAATTATTGTATTTTAGATAAACGAACATTAGTTAAAGCTTCATCAAAAATTACGGGAACGCAAAAGATTCCGTATTTATCAGAAAAAGAACAAATAATAACAACAAATCAAGAACTGCGAATTTTAATTGTAGCGAGTGAGGCATACCCCTTCATCAAGACTGGTGGTCTTGCTGATGTTATCGGTGGGTTATCACGAAATCTTGTTCGGCAAGGTGTCGACACTACTGTTATTTTACCGTTATATCATAAGGTAAAAGTTAACTTTGGAACAAGTTTAACAAGAGAGTTTGATAAGATAATTACTTATGATAATAAACAGTTAACGGCTACCATCTTTTCATATTTATACCATAAAGTAAAATATTACTTTATTGAATACGATCCATTCTTTAAACGAGATAATGTCTACGGATATGAAGACGATGCTGACCGTTTTGCGTTTTTTAATAAAGCTGTTGTAAGTTTAATGGATGAATTTCCTAGGTTTAATATCGTTCATCTTCATGATTGGCATACATCTTTAATCCCTTTGTTGATAGATGATAGCCCACATATGGGAACGAAAACTTTACTAACAATTCATAATATTGGTTATCAAGGAATTGCAAGTAGTGACATCTTAAAAAAACTTAATGTTAAAAATTATTTATTCCAAAATAATAATATTAACTTTTTAGAAATCGGGATCAACACAGCTACTAAAATATCAACAGTTTCACCAACGTACAAAGAAGAATTGCGTTATGAGTATTACGGAAAAAATTTAACATCTTGTTTAATAAAGAGAGAACGAGATTTTTATGGTATTTTAAATGGTATTAGTCAAACTCACAATCCTGAAATTGATCCATTAATTTTTAAAAATTATTCAATTAATGATGTTATGGAAAAATATGAAAATAAACTTTGGCTTCAAAAGAATATGGGTATTGGGTTAGGCGTTGATAAATTCGTTATCGGAATGGTCACAAGAATTGTTGAGCATAAAGGTTTTGACCTAATTCTTGAAACATTTGAAGAATTACTTAAAAATGACAAAATTCAATTTGTTTTACTCGGTGCGGGTGATAAAAAATATATTGAAAAATTAGACCAATTAGCTAAAAGATATCCTAATCAAGTTAAGATGAATTTTGGATATGATTCAACAGTGCCCAATTATATTTACTCAGGAGCTGATCTATTTTTAATGCCATCAAGATTCGAACCTTGTGGACTTGGTCAAATGATTGCTTTACGATATGGAACATTACCACTTGTTAGAAGAACTGGGGGCCTTAATGATTCAATCTTTAAGTATGATTCATATACAAAAAAAGGTAATGGATTTACTTTTAACAACTATGATCCATCCGAAATGCTGCAGACAATTAATGATGCGTATAATTTGTTTAGTACTAATAAAGAAGACTGGAAAATCTTAATGCGTCGTGCGATGATTTCTGATAATAGTTTAATTAAAAGCACGAATAAATATATTGAACTATATATTAATATTAAAGAAAACTAATAAGATAACGGTTTCACGTATCTTATTCATAATATTATATATATATTGAGGTATAATATATTATGTTAAGGAGTGATTAATTATGAAAAATTATTTTGAAGATGAATTTATATTTGTTACTGAATTTAAAGAACGTATTCAAAAACGATATATTGTAACTTTTGAAAACTCATCAACAAGACAACAATACAATGTTCTTGGTGAAATGGTTGCTGAAGTTATTTCAAGCAATTGGTTTAAAACTAACCAAACACTTAAAGAAAACACTTTAAAAGAAGTACATTACTTCTCTATGGAGTTTTTAATGGGAAGAATGATTACTAATAATATAATGAATGCGGGACTAAGAGACGTTATTTTAAGAGGATTTAGTATATTAAATCTTGATTTAAATAACGTTGAAGATTATGAAAGTGACGCGGGTCTTGGTAATGGTGGTTTAGGTCGACTTGCTGCTTGTTTCTTAGATTCAATTGCATCACTGAGTTATCCTGGATTTGGGAATGGGATTAGATATCGTTATGGTCTTTTTGAACAAAAGATTGAAGATGGATATCAGATTGAAAAACCTGATGATTGGCTAAAAGACGGTTATGTATTTGAAGTGAGAGTTGATGAAGAAAGTTTAGAAATTCCATTTGGTGGATATGTTAATTTTGAAGATGGGAAAGCAGTTTACTATCCTAATGAATTAATTAAAGCAGTACCTTATTTATTACCGATAGTTGGTAACGATAATGGTATTGTTACTAATTTAAGATTATGGAACGCTGAACCGACAAACGTATTTCCGAGTGATGTTGGTGCTTTTGAATATGATGATGCTCTAAGAAATATTAGTGGTTTTTTATATCCTGATGATACAACTCGTGAAGGTAAAGTTTTAAGATTAAAACAACAGTACTTCTTTAGTGCTGCAGGTGTTAGAAATATAATTAAAAAACATATTGAGAAATATGAAGATTTATATCTATTACCAGAAAAAATTGTTATTCAAATTAACGATACTCATCCAAGTTTAGTTATTGCAGAAATGATGAGAATCTTAGTTGATGAGTATAATTTAGAATGGGATAATGCATGGGAAATTACGAATAAAACTTGTGCATATACAAACCACACAATATTGGCTGAAGCTTTAGAAAAATGGTCGATTGATATTTTCAAACCAGTACTTCCAAGAATTTATCAAATTATTGAAGAAATAAATCGTCGATTTTGTGCAATATTAATTGATGATCATAAATTTTCTAATGAACTTGTTACTAAATTAGCAATTATTGGAAATGGTAATATTAGAATGGCCCATCTTGCTATTGTTGGTTCATTCAGTGTCAACGGTGTAGCGGCACTTCATACTGATATATTAAAAAATATTGAAATGAAAGATTTTAATGAATTATTCCCAAGTAAATTTAACAATAAAACAAATGGGATAACACATCGTCGATGGCTACTTCATTCAAATCCTGAGTTATCAGCAATAATTGATACAGTTAGTAACAACTGGGTTAAAGATCCATTCGAGTTGGAAAACTTAATGGCAAAAGTTAGTAGTAAGAAGTATCAGAAATTAATTAAAGATATGAAGTTTACTAAAAAAGTTGCACTTGCTAAAAGAATTGAAGAAGAACAAGGGATAGTTCTTGATCCTAATTCTATTTTTGACATCCAAGTTAAAAGACTTCATGAATATAAAAGACAATTAATGAATGCATTACATATAATGCATGTTTACAATAAGCTAAAAACTGATCCTAAGTTTAAAGAAAATTATTATCCTCATAGTTTTATCTTTGGCGCAAAAGCAGCATCAGGATATTTCTTTGCTAAAAAGGTTATTAAATTAATTAATACAATTGCTACTAAGGTTAATAACGATCCTGAAACTAGTGATTTATTAAAAGTCGTATTTGTTGAAAACTACAACGTTACTTATGCCGAAACAATTGTTCCGGCATGTGATATAAGCGAACAAATTTCAACAGCTTCAAAAGAAGCTAGTGGGACTGGAAATATGAAGTTTATGATGAATGGCGCTGTTACACTCGGAACAATGGATGGAGCTAACGTTGAGATTAAAGAACTAGTTGGTAGTAAAAATATTGTAATATTTGGTATGGATAGTAAAGAAGTAAATGATTTATATCAAGCAAACAGTTATAATCCAAGAGATTATTATGAAGCAGATAGTGACTTAAAACTAGTTATTGATCAATTAACTAATGGATTCTTTACAAATGTTAGTAAAGATGAATTTAGCGATATTAGTAATCGTTTATTAAATGAAGATAACTACTTTGTTCTTAAAGATTTTGGTTCATATAAGGAAGCTCATATTGAAGCAAATGATTTTTATAAAGATGAAGACAGATGGTTAGAAATGAGTATAGTTAATATTGCTAAAAGTGGATATTTTTCAAGTGACCGCACGATTGAAAACTATGTAAAAGATATTTGGCATCTTAAAAAAATTAATTAATAAAAAATAATTAAAAAGAATATACTTAATCAACAGGTAAAGTATATTCTTTTTATGTTTATAGTTGACAAATCGAAATATATTTACTATACTAAAATTGAATTAATCTTCAGGGCGGGGCGCAATTCCCCACCGGCGGTATAGTCCGCGAGCGAAAGCTGATCAGGTGTAACTCCTGAACCGACAGTATAGTCTGGATGGAAGAAGATATAATAATATTCTTTTTTGATTGGTCCTAGCGAAGATTCCTTCACTAGACTTTTTTTATACACAAAGGAGAGGAATTATTATGGTAATTAATATGTCTGAAACAAGGAAAATCGCTTTACTAGGAATTTTGTCAGCAATTGGTGCAGCATTGATGTATATTGAAATTCCAATCACATTTTTCAGTTTTTTAAGAATTGACTTGAGTGATGTAGTTGTCTTAGTTGTATTCGTAACATTTGGATTTAAAGAAGGTGTCATGGTTGCATTTGTAAAATCATTTATTCATTTTTTATTCCCAGGAACTAATCCGACTTACGGGATTGGTGAAATTGCAGCTTTCATTGCAAGTGTAACTTATATAGGAGGGTATTATATTGCGAAAAACAGACTTAAATTAAATAAAATTCATTCGGCTGTTTTTTCGATTATTGTAATGAGTGTTTTGTTAACATTCTTGAACTGGATCGTTATCGCACCGGTGTATTATATTTTCTTATATGATAGTACATATCCTGATATATTTAATTGGGTATATATTGACTCAATTGTAAGTGTGTTCTTTCCTTTTAATCTAATAAAAGGATCAGTTGTATTCACAGTATTTTACGCAGTTGAAAGAAGTTTAAACCAATATTTTCAAGCTAATTAGTCTAGAGTGGAAAAAAGCTAGAAATAAAGTAAGTAAAATAAAATCATCTCAATTTGAGATGATTTTTTATGTAATTATTGAGCAAAAGTGATATAATGATTTACGAGGTGATTACATGTATAACAAAGCAGTTGAAGCAAAAGAATATATTGAAAGTGTTATTGGGATTAATCCTGATACTGCAATCGTGTTAGGATCAGGATTAACAAGTATAATGGATGAGTTGACTGATCGTATTGATATTGATTATAATGATATTCCACACTTTTTAGTAAGTACTGTCAAAGGGCATACTTCGAAACTTGTATATGGAAAATTAAATGGTAAGCTAGTATTATTAATGAGTGGGAGATCTCATTATTATGAAGGGTTTAGTATGAAGGAAATTACATTTCCGATTTATGTTTTTAAATTGTTGGGAATTAAAAATCTTGTATTAACAAATTCATGTGGCGGTATTAATAAAGAATTATTACAACCAGGTTCAATAATGGTTGTTAATGACTTTATTAATTTAATGCCTTCTAATCCGCTAATTGGTGAAAACGATGAAAGATTTGGACCGAGATTTCCGGATATGACAGAGCCTTATAGTTTAAAGCTAAGAGCTATTGCTAAAGAGCAAGCAGGAATATTAGATATACCTTTTGTTGAAGGAGTATATGCTGGATTTAGTGGGCCCTATTATGAAACGAAAGCTGAAATAAGAATGATTAAAACAATGGGTAGTGACGCTGTTGGAATGAGTACTGTTCCCGAAACAATTGTTGCTAATTACTTAGGAATGAACACATTAGCATTTGCCACAATTACGAATATGGCAACAGGGATTCAAAAGATGAAACATTCGCATGATAACGTTGTTAAAGTTGCAAATGAAGCCAGTGCAAAACTTGCATCTTGGATTAAAAATATTGTAGTAAAATTATAAAGAAGTAAAAAAAGGATATGAAAGTTTGACTTCCATATCCTTTTTTGATACATAAAATTATGTTACAATATATTTAGAAACAAATTTGAGGAGGAATGGATAATATGCAAGAATATTTAGTAGAATATTTGGATATGTTTACGCGATGGAATGACTTTAATGGTAGATCTAATTTAAGAAAATTCTGGATGGCAGTTTTAATTAATATTATTGCTATAATATTACTTTCTATAATTGGAGTTATTATTGGAACTAGTTTTTTAGGTTCACTTTATACATTATTTGTTTTGATCCCATCATTGGCTTTAACAATTAGAAGATTGATTGATGGTGGACGTACTTGGCTTTATATACTGTGGATCTTCTTACCGTTTATTGGTTGGATTGTCTTATTAATTCAACTAATCAAACCAAGTATTTAATTTATATTTAAAAACCACCGTTTGGTGGTTTTTTTAATGTTTCGTTAGTAGTTTTTTACTGAATATTTCTATCATAATTAAACCAAGTGGAGCGGTTATTAGAATAGCTAATGCGCTTATTGAGAGAATTATTTCTCCATCAATAACACCACTTGCGAGTGGAACTGCTCCAAGGGCTGCTTGGACAGTTGCTTTAGGTATATTAGCAATAATTGTAAACTTTTTTTGATTATTTGAATACCCAGATTTATATAAAGATATAAGGACACCTATTCCTCTAAACATTAAACCTATTCCAATGATTAGCATTCCAATCATTGCATAATCTAATGTTGTTGATAAATCAGTTAGGAAACCTATTGTAAAGAATAAAAATACTTGTGCAAATTTCCAAACTTGGTTTGTATATTTTTTAATATAATTATCGTCTTTCTGAAAGTAATCATTAAAGTAATATCCAAGACTCATAATTGCGATCATCTCTATAATAAATATATATTCACCGTATGTTTTAAAAGATAGCGCAATTAAAAGTATTAACCCAAATTGTAATATTCTTATATATCTATTTTTAGAAGAAGTCATATACATTCCTAAAAAATACCCGATGAATCCACCAAAAGCGATTCCGATCATAAACTTTAATGGAATACTAATAATTGATAACATTGTTGTTGATTCACCTAGATATAAAGATAAAAATATAGAAAATATTGTTAAACTTACAACATCGTCTAAACTAGTAGATGCAAGGCTTAATGTTGGGATCTCTTTTTCATAACCTTCATCAAGTAATTTCGCCATTGAAGGAATTACAACTGCCGGACTAACTGCGCTAATAATAAATCCAAACATTAAAGCGGTAAATAGTTCAAAATCTAATAAGTAATAACTAAGAGCAGCAACAATCAATCCTTCTAGTAGATTAGGTATTGTACCGAGAAGAATAACTCGGTAACCGATTTTATCAATAACTGCCTTTTCAATTCCAAGACCAGCTTTTAATAGAATTACACTTAAAGCAAAACTAGTAATAAAATCAACAATTTCAGTTGTTAAAAAGTCATCAAAACTAAAAAAGTTTTTGATGGCTATACCAACAATCATATACCCAAGTAACTTGGGTAGTTTTAAGTATTTATTAAAGATTTCTCCTAATAAAAAACTCAATAAAAAAATGCTGCTAAAAAATAATATGTAATCCATAATATCACCATAAATAGTATAATCCTTTTTTATAATATATCAAAGAAAATAAATAAGTGTTTTAATTGTAAAAATTATAAATTTACATTAAAATATAGATATATAAATATAGGAGGAAATTGAATGAAAACATATGATAACGATTTTTATGTAACTGGAGCTAAAGTTGGAAAACCTGCTCCGAAATTTGAAATGGAAGCTGTAATGCCTGGTGGCATTGGAACTGACCGTTTCGGTAAAGTAAACTTAGACGAAATATTGGAAGCCGGAAAATGGGTTGTATTATACTTTTACCCATTAGATTTTACATTTGTTTGTCCGACGGAAATCAAGAGATTTAATGAACTTAATAAAGAATTTGAAGCGAAAAACGCTGTGTTAATCGGAACATCTACAGATAGCAAGTTTAGTCACTTAGCTTGGCAAGAACGTGCTGATTTAGGTGAGTTAGAACATATTCATGCATCTGACAATAGTCATGTTGTAAGTGAAGCTTACGGTGTGCTTGATGAAGAAAAAGGACTTGCTTGGCGTGGAACATTTATTATTTCACCAGAAGGAATTTTAAAAGCTGCTCATGTTAACCATGGTGAGGGTGGAAGAAACGTTGATGAAGTTTTAAGAACTTTAGAAGTATTCCAAAATGAAGTTGAAGGAAAAATGGTTCCTTGTGGATGGACTCCAGGGAAAGCATTTATAAAATAATCAAACGAATAAGTTATTTATAAAACGCCATTATACATTGATATAATGGCGTTTTTATTATATAATAAACATTGGAATTTATTTAAAAGGAGCTGACTAATTATGGCGAATATTGAGTATAAAAAATGGCTAGACTTTAAAGGGCTAGATAGCGAGTTAAGCAATGAATTAAAAGCTATGGATAGTGCGGAAATTGAAGAAGCATTTTATAAATCTTTAGAATTTGGTACTGGTGGTTTACGTGGAATTATTGGTGCTGGGATAAATCGGATGAATGTATATACTATTAGAAAAGCAAATTATGGTTTTGCAAAGTATTTACTAAAGTATCATCCTGATGCTTTAGAAAGAGGAATTGTTATTGCTCATGATAACCGTAATAAAAGTGTTGAGTTTTCAAAAGCGAGTGCAAGTGTCTTTGCGTCATTTGGCATTAAAACCTATTTATTTGACTCTTTAAGACCAACTCCTGAATTATCATTTGCTGTAAGACACTTAAATGCAGTCGGTGGGATTGTTGTTACTGCTTCACATAATCCTCCTAAATATAACGGATATAAAATATATGATGAAGATGGTTGTCAGTTAGTTCCGCGTTTAGCTGATGAAGTTGTTGAATTTGTAAATAGTGCAAGTGATGTCTTTAAGATTGAATCAATGGATTTTGATGATGCTTTAAAAGCAGGACTTGTTGAATATATTGGTAAGGAAATTGATGACTTATACCTTGACGCTGTTGATACTGTTCAACTGGATAAAGACGTTCAAAAAGTGATTAAAATAATCTTTACGCCACTTCACGGAACTAGTTATAAAATAGGTGTTGAAACATTAGAAAGAAACGGATATAATGTTATACCGGTAGTGGAACAATTAGTAAATGATCCGTTCTTTGGAACTGTTAAATCGCCTAATCCTGAAAATAAAGAAGCGTTTGATATGGCGATTGAATATGGTAACAGATTTAATGCTGATATCTTAATCGCAACTGATCCGGATGCTGACCGTTTAGGTGTTGCTGTTAAACATGATGGTGAGTATATTTTATTAACAGGAAATCAAACAGGTGCAATCCTTGTTGATTACATTTTAAAAACTAGAAAAGAACAAGGAACTTTACCTAAAAAAGGGATGGTTTATAATACTGTTGTTACTAGTGAGTTTGGTGCTGTTATTGCTAAGAGTTATGGAATGGAAGTTATGAGTACTTTAACGGGATTTAAATTTATTGGGGAACAAGCTAAAGTAATCGAAGATACAGAATATGAATTTATGTTTGGGTATGAAGAAAGCTATGGCTATGTAATTAAAGACTTTGTTCGTGATAAAGATAGTATTCAAGCATTGTTATTAATTAGTGAAATTGCTAATAAATTATTATTAGAAGGTAAAACTTTATATGACTATTTACTTGACTTATATCATGTGAATGGAACATTTAGAGAAGACTTAGTTAATATTCAACTTGAAGGTATAGCTGGTGAACAGCGAATTAAAACAATTATGGATTACTTCCGAGTAGCTAAAATAGAGAATGTTTTAGGGGTACCGATTATTGTTAAAGAAGACTATTTATTAAGTGAAAGAATTACTAACGAAACAACTAAAATTGAATTGCCTAAATCAAATGTAATTAAGTACATATTAGAAGATAAGTCATGGTTTGTTTTAAGACCTAGTGGAACTGAACCTAAACTTAAAATATATGTTGGTGTAGTAGATAGCTCAATTGAAGTTGCAGATTTAAAAATTGAAAAAATAGTTAGTGAAGTATTAACTATTATTGATAATATATAATAATTTATTACAGAGGACGTGAAGTTATGATTAAAAAGTCAAGAAAAGTTAGTGACTATAAAAAACTAACAATGACTCTTCCAACGTTAAGATTTGTTAACCCAGAAAGAGTATATATTCATTTAACAAATGCAAGATGTAAAACATATGATTTACATGTTAAAGAAGGAGATCAAGTCTTAATTGGTGAAGTTATCGGTGTTAGACATGGTGGTTTCTTTGAACAACCAGTTCATTCAACAGTTAGTGGTACAGTCGAAGGATTCGAAAAGAAATTCCATCGTACTGGACGCAAGACTGATGTGGTTGTTATAAGAAATAACCATAAAGAAGAATTTCACAGCAGT
>JASFZA010000093.1:0-12013 GCA_045046715.1 Candidatus Izemoplasma sp. | reverse complement strand
GTTGGATATGGTAAAACAGAAGTAGCAATTAGAGCAGCTTTTAAAGCTGTTTTAGATAATAAGCAAGTTGCTTATTTAGCTCCTACTACAGTGCTTTCCCGTCAACACTATTATACATTTAAAAATCGTTTAGATAAACATGGAATTAAGGTTGAACTACTTAATAGATTTATAACACCGGCAAAACAACGAAAAGTACTACACGACATTAGAGCAGGGATTGTAGATATAGTTATTGGAACACACCGAATTCTATCAAAAGATATGAAGTATGCTGATTTAGGACTATTAATTATCGATGAAGAACAGCGATTTGGTGTAGAACATAAAGAAAGAATTAAAGAATTCAAAATTAATGTTGATGTACTAAGCCTTTCAGCAACACCAATTCCTAGAACATTACAAATGGCAATAATGGGTGTTAAGAGTATGAGTTTATTAGAAACTCCACCTAAAAATAGATACCCAATTCAGACGTATGTATTAGAGCGTCACGACGCTATAATAAGAGACGCTATCCAAAGGGAAATGGCTAGACACGGCCAAACATTCTACCTGTATAATAAGGTGGAAGATATAAATATAGTAGCTGAAAAGATTAGAAGACTAGTACCAGAAGCACGCGTTGCTTATGCCCATGGGCAAATGGGCAGAGTTCAATTAGAAGATACTATTGAAGCGTTTTTAGATAAAGAATATGATGTCTTAGTATCAACAACAATAATTGAAACAGGAATTGACATTCCAAATGCAAATACTTTATTGATTCATGACTCAGATCGCCTAGGACTTGCTCAACTATATCAAATTAGAGGACGAGTCGGGAGAAGTGATAAAATCGCTTATGCATATTTAATGTATACAAAACAAAAACAGCTAAACGAGAACGCCCAAAAGCGACTTCAAGTTATTAAGGAATTTACTGAACTCGGTTCAGGATTTAAAATTGCAATGAGAGATTTAGCAATAAGAGGAGCGGGAGACGTCTTAGGTACTGAACAATCTGGATTTATTGATAGTGTCGGTATTGATTTATATTTAGAAATATTAAAAGAAGAAATTGCCAAACAACAAGGTACTTACATTGAAAAAGATACTTCAATTTCAACAATTAAAGTAAATGTTAATAAGTATATCGATGTTAATTATGTAAATAATGACTTTGTTAAAGTTGAGATGCATCGTAAAATAGCTAATATTAAGTCCAAAGTAGACATTAACAACCTAATAGATGAATTTACTGATCGTTTTGGAAAACCTTCACAAGAGGTAATTTTGTATATGTATGAGAAGTTATATGAGTATCTAGGTAAAAAAGTAGGTATTGAAAAAATTAGAGAAACTAAAAATAATGTTACATTTATTTTTAGTGAAGAAAAGACTAAAGAATTAAACGGAGAATACTTATTTACCAAAGCAAACGAGATAAGTAAGTTTATTAGATTCTCATATCGTTTAAATAAAATAAATATAATTATTGATACAGTAAAATTAAATAAACATTACCTTTATCTTATAGTAGATTTATTAGAAGCAATATAATTTTATAGAGGCAAATGGCTAAACAAGGTAGTTTAATCTACTAAAGTTATTTAATTCAATAGTTATGATATTGACATAGAATATAAAATTTGGTAGTATTTAAGTGTGAAATATCAAAAACGGTGTACCAATCATTTCGATAATAGGTCATGCCACAAGTGTACCTATTCAAAATGGTACACTTTTTAATTTTTAGGAGGTTATTATGAATAAAAATTATGATGTTATTATTGTTGGAGCTGGACCAGCGGGTATTTTTACTAGTTATGAACTTATTACAAAGAATCCTAAATTAAAAGTACTGTTAGTTGATAAAGGATTAGATATCTATTCAAGACGATGTCCAATCTTAGAGAAGAAGATATCAAAATGTCCAATCGACAAAGAGGGCGTATCTGGGTGCTTTCCTGCTTGTTCAATAACTAATGGATTTGGTGGAGCTGGTGCATATTCAGATGGTAAGTTTAATATCACTAGTGAGTTTGGTGGTTGGATGACTGAATATATGGATAATGAGACTGTTGAAGGTTTAATCAACTACGTCGATCAAATTAACTTAAAATTCGGCGCACCAACAAAAATCACAGATCCAACAACTATTAAAATTAAAGATATTGAAAAAAGAGGGCTAGCTGTAGGCTTAAAACTTTTAAGAGCTAAAGTTAGACATTTAGGTACTGAACAAAATTTAGCTATTCTTGAAAAAATATATAAACATCTTGATCCTAAAATTGATATGGTATATAAAACAGAAGTTAATGATATAGTAGTGGAAAATGGCTCAGTTACTGGAATTACAATTGGTGATGAATTTATACAATCATCAATTGTTGTTATTGTTCCAGGGCGTGATGGGTCGAAGTGGTTAAAAGAAATTTGTAAGAAACACGGGATTCCAACTGCTGCTAATCAAGTGGATATTGGAGTTAGAGTCGAAACTAATAATGAATTAATGGAAGAAATTAATGAAAACCTTTATGAAGGAAAGTTTATCTTTAGAACGAGCGTCGGAACGACAGTTAGAACCTTTTGTTCAAACCCTAGTGGCCATGTAGTAATGGAGAACCATAGCGGTACTATTGTAGCTAACGGGCATTCTTACTATGATCCGAAACTTGGAAGTAAAAATACTAACTTTGCATTACTAGTATCACACATGTTTACAGAACCATTTAACCAACCCAATGAATTTGCCCATGAAGTTAGTAGATTAGCTAATATGTTAAGTAATGGATCAATCATCGTTCAAAAGTATGGGGACATAATTAAAGGGCGTAGAAGTACTGTGAAACGGCTTAAAGAAGGCTTTGTTACACCGACTTTACCAGAAGCTCAACCAGGAGATTTAGGCCTTGTATTACCATATAACACAATGAAATCAATCATTGAAATGATTGAGGCGTTAGATAAAGTAACACCAGGTATTGCCTCAGAGCACACTTTGTTTTACGGAGTTGAAGCTAAGTTTTATAGTGCAAGACCAAAAGTAAATAAACACTTTGAATCAGCAATAAGTGGAATGTATTTTGGGGGAGATGGAGCTGGAATAACGCGAGGGTTAGCGCAGGCTGGCGCTAGTGGTGTTTGGATTGCTCGGGACATATTATTAAGACTTGAAGGTGAAAATAATGAATAGTGTTGTTGTAGTAGGAACACAGTGGGGCGACGAAGGTAAAGGAAAGATAACTGATTACTTAGCAGCAAAGGCTGATGTAGTTGTTAGATTTCAAGGGGGGAATAATGCAGGTCACACAATAATTTTTGAAAATAAGAAGTTTGCACTTCATTTAATACCATCAGGTATTTTTCGAAGTAATACGATTAATATACTAGGAAATGGCATGGTTATTAACCCAAAGGCATTAGTAGAAGAATTAGAAATGCTAAAAAAAGCGGGTATTAATAACTATAATCTAAAGATTAGCGATCGAGCACACATTACATTACCGTATCACATTTTATTAGATGAGCTATTTGAAAGTTTAAAAGACGATAATAAAAAAGTAGGAACAACCCTGAAAGGGATTGGACCTACTTATAATGATAAAACATCAAGAATTGGGATTAGAGTATGTGAGTTTATAGATGAAGAGTTATTTTTAGAAAAACTAACTGACAACTTAAACTATTATAATAAAATATTCAAGTTATTTGGACGAGACGAGTTAAACATTAACATTGTATATGATGAATCAGTTAAGTATGCTAGGTTATTAAAGCAATTTGTAACTGATACTGGGGTACTGCTTAATAAACTCTTAGAAGAAGGGAAAAAGGTCTTATTTGAAGGGGCCCAAGGAGCTATGCTTTGTTTAGATCATGGGACTTACCCATACGTTACATCAAGTAGTCCTACTGCAGCATCTGTACCGCTTAACAGTGGTATTTCCCCGGCTTATATTAAAGAAGTAGTAGGTGTAACAAAAGCATATTCAACTAGAGTTGGTTTAGGGTCGTTCCCGACGGAGTTTGATAATGAGATATCAGATTATATAAGAGAAACAGGTAAAGAATACGGAACAACAACAGGGAGACCAAGAAGAATTGGTTGGATTGATACCGTTGTCTTAAGACACACTAAGCGAATCAGTGGATTAACCTCACTTAGTGTAATGCTTTTAGACGTTTTAACAGGTATAGAAACATTAAAAATTTGTGTTGCATATCAACTTGATAAAAAGATTATTGATCATATTCCAGCTAATATTAAGCAGTTTAACAACTGTAAACCAGTATATATAGAGTTACCTGGCTGGAAAGAAGATATCACAAAAACGACTAAATTTAGCGGTTTACCGGTAAATGCACAAAACTATTTAAATAAGATAAGTGAATTAGTAGGAGTACAGATAGCAATATTTTCTGTAGGACCTGATCGATTACAAACAATTACTTTAAAAGATATTCTATAGAAAAAGGCTGAATCATATTTGATTTAGCCTTTTTTAGTCGATTATATTGTTTTGTTTAGTACATTTGCAATTTTTTCGATATTAACCATTAAGTTTTCAAAAGTTTTTGGTTTTAATGATTGTGCACCATCACTCATTGCATTTTCAGGTTCATGATGGACTTCAATGATTAACCCATCAGCTCCCGCTGCAACGCTACCCATTGATAAACTTTCGATTAGGTCCCATTTTCCTGCAGCATGTGAAGGATCAATTATTACCGGTAAATGGCTTAACTTCTTAACAACTGGAATTGTAGATATATCTAATGTGTTTCTTGTATACTTCTCAAATGTACGAATTCCACGTTCACATAAGATAACATTATCATTTCCACCAGCCATAATATATTCAGCACTCATTAGCCATTCTTCAATTGTATTAGCAAATCCTCTTTTTAGCAATATTGGAACTTTAGTTTTAGCTAAAGTCTTTAGTAAAGCGAAGTTTTGCATATTTCTCGCTCCTACTTGAATGATATCAACGTATTTTTCAAAGTACTTAATATCATTAGCATCCATTATTTCACTAACAACAGGCATTCCGTATTTATCTCCGGCTGCTTTTAAGATTTGTAAACCTTCAACACCCATTCCTTGGAATGCATATGGAGATGTACGGGGTTTAAATGCTCCACCTCGTAATATAGTTGCCCCTGATTCTTTAACTGTCTTAGCAATAATATCCATTTGTTCAGCGCTTTCCACGCTACAAGGTCCAGCCATAACAACTAATTGGCTACCGCCAATTTTAATACCTTTAACATCAATTACAGTATCTTCACTTTTAATTTTTCGGTTAACTTTTTTAAATGGTTCTTGAATTCTAATAACGCTGTCGACACAAGGATAAGCGTATAAACTTCTTATATCAAATGAAGCTGTGTCACCAACAACACCGTATACTTGGTAACTTTCACCAAAACTTGAATGAATATCGAATCCTTTTGCTTTTAATGAATTTAGTAATGTTTCTACTTCGCTTTGTTGAGCTGTTTTCTTAATTTTTATAATCATTATTATTTTTCCACCTTTTTAAGTAATAGTTTGAGTCCTTCTTTGTAACTTTCAAAACCAAGTCCAGTAATAGTGCCAATACAGGCATCTTTAATAACTGAAACTTTTCTAAAATCTTCTCGATTGTATATATCAGACATGTGTACTTCAACAACAGGAATCTGAATTGCTTTTATCGCGTCATATATTGCATATGAATAATGGGTAAAGGCTCCAGCATTGAGGATTACCCCATCAAAATGAGTATGTGAATATTGTAAGATATCAATTAATATTCCTTCTAAATTAGATTGCTTAACATCAATAGTTATCGAATACTCAGATTCAAAGTTTTTACAGTATTCAACGAGATCTTCATACATAGCACTACCGTACACTTCTTTTTCTCTAATCCCAATAAAGTTTATATTAGGACCATTTAATACCAAAATATTCATCAAGCTTCACCTCTATCTTCTTTAATGTAGCCACTTCATCGTAATTACGTTTGTTGATTAAAATATCAGTATAAGTATTATATATTGGATAGCGGTAATTATAAAGTGATATGACACTTTCTTTATCTTTAAGTAAAGGACGATTTTTAGGATTAAATTTAAGTAACATATTCAAAGGAACATTAATGAATATGATTAATCCATTAGCTTTTAAGTACTTCATTGATGTTTTATTAAGGACTGTTCCCCCACCAGTAGAGATTATTAAACCTCTTTGGATAGCTGTTTCCCAGATGTATTTTGCTTCTATCTTTCTAAAGTATTCTTCACCCTTATTAGTAAAAATATCGTTTATTGACATTTCTTCTTTTTCTTCAATATATCGATCAATATCAACTAAATGCCTATTATACTGATTTTTCATTAATCGGGAAAAGTGAGACTTTCCACTCATTGGCATTCCAATTAAGACAAAGTTTGTCGTTTCAAAAAGTAAGCTACGATAGGAATCAACATAGATATCATTATTGTAATGGGTATCTAAAAAGATTTCATTGGCCTTAACTGCTTGGTTTACCAGCATTTCAAGGCCATTAATGGTTTTAATATTTAACCGTTGTGCATCTTGAATTAACATCGTTTTAAGAGGATTATATATTAAATCCATAACTGCTTCAACATTTAGATAATCTTCAAGATTAATTAATGCCTCGGTTGTGAGGTTAGGATACATTCCGTAAGGAGTTGTATTAAATATAATGTTTATCGATTCTTTATCATGAATATCATTAAATGATAAGTCGTTTTCTTTTGGATTACGTGCTAAAACAGTAACATTACTAGCGTTACTATGTTTACATAAAACTTTTATAAGTCTGCTTGTTGCGCCATTTCCTAGGATTAGGATATTCTTATTTGTTAAGGAAACTTGATTATTAGATAGCGACTTCTCAAGTCCGATGTAATCAGTGTTGTAGCCATATAAAATAGAGTCTTTATTAACTATTGTATTAACATTACCTATTTCTAACGCTAAAGGGTCTATTTGGTCTAAATACTGCATTACTTCAGTCTTATAAGGAATTGTAACGTTAATAGCAGAAAACTCTTTACTAGCAAAAAAATCATGAAGGGTATCAAGCTCAATTAGGTTATATTCAATTGAACTGATCTTTTCATGAATTATTTTGGAATAGCTATGTGATAAATGTTTTCCAATTAGACCATACATAATAATCATTACTTTCTTTGTTTGTTTTTACTCTCGTTAATTATTGCTTTATAAACTAGTTCAATAGATGGGGAATGGCCATATTTAGATATCTTGTTTAATATTTTAGATTCCCTATCTACGTCTTCAATGACTTTTTCAGTCTTCGTTTTCAAGATGCCAATTTGATTAGTTAGATTATATCTTTTATCTAATAAGTTCATTAATTGTTCATCGATAGTATCGATTTCTTTTCTTAAGGTATTTATTTTATCCAATTAAATCCCTCTTTTCTCGTTATCATCTCTAAGACAGCGTAATTAGTAATTGCATTAATGACATGGACAACGCGATGTACTATCGAAGGATCATGTCGGCCTACAAGTTCTAGAGTTACTTCTTCTAAAGTCTCGATATTAACCGTTTGTTGCGGTTTACCAATCGAAGCAGTAGGTTTAATTGCGGTTTTAAATATAATCGGCATACCGTTAGTTATTCCACCTTGGATACCACCTGAATTGTTAGTTTTTGTCTTAATAGAGCCATTATCCATAATAAACGAATCATTAGCTTCAGAACCAAACAGTTGAGTAATATCAAATCCTTTGCCAAATTCAATACCTTTTACTGCGGGGATACTAAATATAAGATGAGAAATAATACTTTCCATAGAATCAAAGAAAGGTTCACCTAAACCTGGGCTTAGATTGATAATTGCTGTTTCGATTGTTCCACCAACACTATCATTGTTATTTTTAGCATTAAGGATAACTTCTTCAAAAACAGACTTAATCTCATCATTAATAACCGGAAAATCGCTACAGATGAGCTTTTTAACGATTTCATCTGATATTGATAATTGTGGAAAACTATCATCATATTTGTCTTTTATTGACGAAATATGAGATATAACAGAGATGTTCTTAGTTTTAAGTAATTGTTTAGAAATGGCTCCTAGTATCATTAAAGGGGCAGTTATGCGTCCAGAGAAATGGCCGCTACCTCGATAATCATTATAACTATTGTACTTAATATGTGATGTAAAGTCAGCGTGTGAAGGTCGTAAAACCGCTTGGCTATAGTCTTTTGACTTAGTATCTTTATTCTCAATAACGACAGTAAGTGGAGATCCAGTAGTCCGACCATTAAATAGTCCAGAAAGGAATTTAAAGGTATCTTTTTCCTGTCTCGGTGTGGATAACTTTGACTTAGGTCGACGTTTTAGTAACTCATTCGCTATTTCATCTAAATCAAGTAAAATACCACTTGGTAGGTTATGAATTGTAATACCAATACTATCACCATGTGATTCACCAAATAAACTTACTTCAATACTTTTTCCAAATGTACTCATGGATAATCACCTACAAATATTTTTTTATTTCTTCAATCTGAATTTCGGTAACAACGGCATTTCCCAGCTTGTTAACAAGAATAATCTTAAGGATACTATCGCTTTCCATCTTCTTGTCTTTTTTAATAATTTCAAAAATGTCGTTTTTATTATACCTAAATTCAGTAGGAAGATTATGTTTAATTACTATTTTTAATAAATCCTTATAGTAATTGTGTTCTTTACTCATTTTTAACATTCCAATAGCAATTGCTTCACCATGTAAAATGTCATAGTTACTAATTGTTTCAATTGCGTGGCCAATTGTGTGTCCAAAATTAAGAATTTGTCTTATATTATTATCATAGACATCTGCTAGAACATACTTTTTCTTTATCTGAAGCGATTTATAGATAGTATCTTGGATATTATCGTATATATTATCATTTAATAGAGTCTTAAACAACATAATATCATCAATAACACCGTACTTAATGATTTCGCCAACCCCATTTGATAGTTCTCTTTCACTTAGTGTGTTAAGTGTTAATGGATCGATTAACACTAGTTTTGGTTGATAAAAGCTACCGATAATATTTTTTGCTAAAGGGCTATTTACTGCGACTTTCCCACCTATACTACTATCAACTTGTGATAATAATGTCGTAGGAATCTGAATGAAACTAATTCCTCTTTTATAGATACTAGCAACAAATCCAGCAAGATCACCAACAACCCCGCCACCTAAAGCAATAACTTGGGCTTTTCTTGAAAAGTTCTGTTCTGTCAGAGTATTTATTATTTTATATGCTTGATCAAATGATTTGGATTTTTCTCTTGCCGGTATTTCAATGACAAGGGCATTAATAAGCCATTTCCTAATTGTATTTAGATATATTTTAGGGATAAAGTCATCGGTAATAATAACAGTTTGGATAGAGTTATCAATATATTCTGAAATGTGCTCTAATATTCCATCTTCGATATAGATATTGTATTCATTATCTTTTATCGGAACATTAATAATTTTCATGTAATCAGTCCTTTACAATAATATAGTTACCACCAATCGATTTAAAATCGTCATAAAAGGTGGGATACGACTTAGATACAGCGTTTGCTTGGGTTAGTATTATTTCGTTTTTAGATCTAGAAGATGCAATAGAAACCATCATTGCGATACGATGATCATTAAAAGAATCAACAGTAACTCCGCCTTCAAACATTGGAATTCCCTGGATAATTATTGAATCATCAACTTCTTTTATGTCTGCTCCAAGTTTTTTTAGTGTTTGAACGATAGATTTAATGCGATCTGACTCTTTAATCCGTAATCGAGATGCGTTTACTATCTTTGTTGTACCTTTACTTAATGCAGCTAGTAATGCAATAGGTGGTGCTAAATCTGGTGTTTGAGAGATATCAATAGTAATACCTTCAGTATCACTATTTCTTGTTATAAAGCCATTTACCATAGATTTAAGATTTCCATTCATTGAATGAATGTAAGAAATAATTTCTTTGTCACCTTGGAGTGAAGTAGTACTTAAGTTGTTTATTTTTATACGTTCACTGATTAAACCACCTACTAGAAAAAATGCAGATTGTGAATAATCACCATCAATTGTATAGTCTTGAGGGGTATAATGTTGATTTCCCCTGATTAAATAGCCATTATCTAGTCTCTTTATGATTACACCAAATGATTTTAATACATCAATTGTTAAATCAATATAACCAATAGATTCAATGGGACTCGTGAATATTATTTCTGAATCTGACTTTAATAAAGGTAACGAAAACATTAATCCACTAATAAATTGGGAGCTTACTTTTCCATCAATAAAATATTTTCGTGCTTTAATTGAGCCGTTTACCACTATTTTTGATTTGGTAATATCTAAAATATTACCATCACTTTTAAAGATATCTTCATAAATTGTTTGTGGTCTTTTAATTAATGAATCTTTACCAGTGAATGTTATTTTTTCATTAGTTAAAGAAAAAATTGGAATTAAGAATCTAAGTGTAGACCCAGATTCATTGCAATTAACTTCATTATGACTATATTTAAGGTGTTTTGGGCCTACAATAGTGAGCTTATCAGCTTCTTTTGTAAACTTTACACCTAATTCTTTCATACTTTCGATTGTTGCGTTGACATCATCACTAAATAGTAAATTTGAAATAACAGATTTACCGTAACTAAGTGAAGCTGCAATTATTGCTCGGTGACTTATAGACTTTGAAGGTGGCGCAGATACTTCGCCATTAAGAGTAGAGGGAAATAGCTTTATTGTTGAGTTTAAACTCATTCGATTAATCCTCTTCTAAGTGCTGCTAACTCCATGAACTCATACATTTTCTCAGTATCTTTTTCTTTTAAGATAGTCTTAAACATATCTAGTTGATCTTCAAAGTTTGTTATTTGATTCATTAAAAAATCTTTATTACTAAATAAAAGTTCTGTCCATAGTTCTTTATTAATTTTAGCTATTCTTGTTAAATCTTTGTAAGAATCACCGATAAATAGCGATGTATCGTACTTTTTCTGATCGCTGTTAATTAGTGATAAAGCTATGACATGAGTGAGTTGTGAAGTGAATGCTATTATTTCATCATGTTGAACATCACTTAAAATAGTTACGTTTTTAAACCCCATTTGTAATGCGAGAGTCTTTATTAAATTTATTGCTTCTTCAGTATTATGATTCATTGGCGTTATAACAAAGTTAGAATCATGGAAAATGGCTTTATCAGAGAATTTAATACCTTTTGATTCCCTTCCAGCAATTGGATGCGCAAGAACAATTTCAAAGGATTCATCTTTATAATAATCTAAGCTATTAACGAGTTTTCTTTTAATACCGCTAACGTCAGATATAACTGCACCACGTTTAAAATGTGTTGCATACTTATTAATAAATTTAATTGTATCCGCAGGATATAAACAAACAAAAACAACATCTAATTCCTTTATTACATCTAAAGGGTTATTAGTTGTGACATCAACGATATTATTTTCCTTTGCATAGACTAATGTTTCTTCATTGATATCAACTCCAAATAGCTTGTATGGGTAGTTTCTTAAGCTTTTTGCATACGTCCCACCAATGAGTCCTAAACCGATTATTCCGATATTCATAATTCCACCTCTTTTATAGATTACTTACATTATACAATACAATACAAAAAAATTGATGAATTAATTTTGTAAGCGTTTTATTTTTCTATTGATTTTTTGATTAATTAGTGTAATATTAATATAAAGAATAATCATAAAAATAAGGAGGAATTATCTTGGATAACATAGATTTAAAAATTGCACAAGAAGCAAAGATGTTAAAAATAACTGATATTGCAAAAAATTTGGGGCTTGGTGAGGACGATATTGAATTATATGGTAATTACAAAGCAAAAATTGATTTAAGTGTTATGGACAAATTAAAAGATCGAGAAAATGGAAAGGTAATATTGGTAACAGCAATCAATCCTACTCCTGCAGGTGAAGGGAAATCAACTAC
>JASFZA010000092.1:0-9119 GCA_045046715.1 Candidatus Izemoplasma sp. | reverse complement strand
AAGATGATCGATCATCTTGAAAAACAAGAAATTACATTTAAAGATAGTTTGGATGAATTAAAAACACAAATTAACGATTTAAAAGCTCGATTAGATAATAAAAAGTTTGTTCAAGAAGAAGTAATTAAACCTGTCGAAGTAAAAAAAGAAGTTGTTTTAGAACCTGAAGATCCGTTTAATTTTGATAAAATGCAAAAAGAATTTGAAGGGAAAGTCGAAACGACGGATGTAACTTTAGAAGAACAAAGTAAACCAATTTTAGACAGTATAAGTACTGATAAACTTTATACATCTGAAGATATCGAAAAAGCGTCTAAAATCGAACCAAAAATAACCGAAAAAATCGAACAGTTTAAACCTATAATCGAAGAAAAAATCGAACCAGAAAATGTTGTTGAAGAGACTGAATCTACAACCAAAGAAAATGATTTATTTAACCCGGAATTTGAAGTTCCTGAAAAGGAAGAAATACCTTATAGTACATATGATATTAGGTATGTTGAAGACGTCTTAAATAATGCAAATAGAGAAGTTAAAATAGATATGAATAAAAAGTGGTTTGACATTGAACGCAATGCTACACACCAAGATATTTCTTATGCAAAAATGATCACTGAGGGAAGACTTGTTGCAACTGACGCAAAATTCATAATTATTGAATATGAAAATGCATCAATATGTAACCGAATGATGAAACCAGAAATTAAAGAAAAAATCGTCGACTTATTGAGTAGATTTTATCAAAAAGATTTAGATTATTTGGCACTTCCAAAAGATATTTGGTATGAAAAATCATCAGAATTTATTAAAAAGTGGCGGAATAATGAAGTGAATATTAAATTATCGCCAATTGTTCATAATGATTTGGTTGAAATACCTTTAATATCAGATGAAATTGAAGATATGACACCTGATAGTGTTAAAGAAGCAATTAATATATTTGGTTCTGACACTGTAAAAGTAAAGAGAGGAGACAAATGATGAATCCAGGAATGATTAAAAAACTACAAAAGATGCAAAAAGATATGGTTAATGCACAAAAGAATCTCGAGGCTTCGATATTTTACGGAACTGCTGGTGGTAAAACAGTTGAAGTTGAATTTAATGGTGGTAAAATAATGCAAAAGATTACAATTAATCGTGACGCATTAGATTCTTTAGATGATTTAGAAATGATTGAGGATACAATTGTTTTAGCAATTAACGATTGTATGAAAAATATTGATGATGAAACTGAACAAGTTATGGGACAATTTACAAATTCTATGCCAGGAATGTTTTAATCCATTATGAAATACCCTGAGGCGATAGATTCATTAATAGAAAACTTTATGAAATACCCAGGAGTTGGAAAAAAAACTGCTGAAAGATATGCACTATATACAATAAATAAACTTGATCATGATCAGATAGATGAAATTATTTCTTCCTTTAATAGAATAAAGGAAGAAATATTCAATTGTCCTGTTTGTGGAAATATTACAGATATAGATCCATGTTATATATGTCGAGATAACTCACGCGACAAATCATTAATGATTGTTGTTGAAGAAAGTAAAGATGTTATTGTTATGGAAAAGGCTAATACATATCATGGGCAGTATCATGTTTTGAATGGAGCAATTTCACCATCAAACGGGATAGGGCCAGATGATATAAATATTGCTGGATTGTTTGAAAGGTTAAAAAATGATGAAATAAAAGAACTAATTATAGCAACTAATTTAAGTAATGAAGGAGAGACAACTGCACTTTATATTAATCAATTATTATCGAGTACAGATATCCTAGTTACAAGGATAGCTCATGGTATTCCAGCTGGAGGAAATATTGAGTATGCTGATGAGGTTACATTGTCAAAAGCTATCGAAGGAAGAAGAAAAATATAAAAAAACGAAATATTCATTAAATATACACAGGTTTTTTGGTATAATAAAATTAGAGAATTAACGAAAGAGGTGTTTATGTGGATACATTGATTGAAACTGTTAATGATTATTTACTAGATGGGTACACTTGGGTTATTGATTTACCAGATATTCCAAAACTATTAGGAATAGCTTTCGCTGGGATGATTGCAGTACTTGGAACATTTGAACTTGTTAAGAAATTAGCAAAATTATTTTTCTTAGTAGCTGTTTTTGCTGTAATTTGGTATATTGATTACGCTGAAATATTTGATATTCCATTCATATAAAAGAAGACGAAAACTCGTCTTTTTTTCTTGTTTTAATTGTAATAATAATGATTAGGATTAAGATATTTCATGAATTAAAAAAAAATTAATATTTGTTTAGAAAACGCTTGTATTTTGTAGTATACTATAATGTTAATTAAAGTTAACAGAGGAGAGAGATATAATGGAAATTAGATTAGAGGGTTTAACTAAAGTCTTTCAAGCAAAAGACAAAACAGAAACAATCGCTGTTAGCAATTTAGATATCGTTATTCCGTCAGGGAAGTTAATCGGGTTATTAGGCCCAAGTGGTTGCGGTAAATCAACTACTTTATACATGATAGCTGGATTACTTGCACCTACTGAAGGTAAGATATTTTTTGGAGAAGAAGACGTTACAGACCTACCTCCAGAATTAAGAGGTATTGGTTTAGTTTTCCAAAACTATGCATTATATCCTCATATGACTGTAAAACAAAATATTATGTTTCCACTTGAAAACATTAATATACCTAAAGCTGAAGCTTTAATAAGAGCACAAGAAATGGCAGATTTAGTTGATATTGGTGAATTAATGAACCGAAAACCAAAACAATTATCTGGGGGACAACAACAACGTGTTGCGATTGCTCGTGCACTTGTTAAAAAACCTAGAGTGTTGTTACTAGATGAACCACTATCTAACTTAGATGCTCGTCTTCGTTTACAAACAAGAGAAGAAATTAAGAGAATTCAAAGAGAAACTGGAATTACAACTATCTTTGTAACTCATGATCAAGAAGAAGCTATGAGTATTAGTGATGAAATAGTACTAATGGACTTTGGTGTAAGAAGACAAATGGGAATTCCTCAAGAAGTTTATGATTCACCAGCAAATTTATTTGCTGCAAAATTCTTAGGAACACCTCCAATTAATATTTTCGATGCTGAAATTAAAGATGGACAAATAGTATTAGCTGGATCAAAACTTAAAAAAGTTAATATTAAAGACAGAAAAGTTTTAATTGGAATAAGACCAGAAGGTTTTCTTGTTGCTGAACGTAGCACATTAAAACTTACAGCATACATGGTAGAGACTATTGGTAGAGATACAACATTGATTATAAAAGATCCAAACGATGAAGCGAGAACATTTAGAGCTATTGTTGATTCATCATATCGTATTAAACCAGGGGATGTAGTTAAATTTTCTATCAAATCTGATAAAATATACGTATTTGATAAAGAAACTGGAGAATTAATAGGATGATTGAAGAAAAAAACAATCTAAAGGCATGGCTCTACTTAGCACCAGCAATGTTATTATTGATTGTATTCACTTTTTATCCATTATTTAACGCATTTTTCTTAGCTTTCGTTAAGGATTTTAATGCTATTACAAGATCAACATACGGAGAAGATGGATACAGTTTTGTGTTATGGGATAACTTTGAAAGAGTGTTCAACAACCCTAACTTTGCACAAGCAGTAAAAAATACTGGAATGATAATGCTTGTTTCAGTACCAGCTTCAATTTTAATGTCATTACTTATTTCAGTGGCATTAAACTCAATTAAAAAATTCCAAGGATTTTTACAAACGGTATTTTTCTTACCATATGTAACAAATAGTATCGCAATCGGGATGACATTTGCTTTCATCTTCCATTCTGATTATGGACTTGTAAATATGTTCTTAGATGTTTTCGGTGTTAGCCCAATAGTGTGGGTTGGGCCTGGGGCATCATGGGGCGCAGGAATGACTGCCCTTCTTATTTATACTGTATGGGGTGGATTAGCATTTAAAATACTTGTTTTCTTAAGTGGATTACAAAGTATTGATAAACAATATTATGATGCAGCAAAAATAGATGCAACACCTAAGTGGAGAGTATTTAGTAAAATTACTGTACCGCTTCTTTCTCCGATGATCGCATATATTACAATTACATCTTTCATGGGGTCAGCAAAAGCTTATAGTACTATCGTTGGTATGTTTGGACCAAACTATGGTCCAGAAGGTAATGACCGTATCTTTATCACTTTCGTTGGGATGATATATGATGCAATTGCCGCAGGAACAATTGGTTCTTATAGTGTAGCAGCATCAGCAGCAATAATTCTTTTCTTATTCACATTAATGTTTACAATAATGAATATGTGGATTAGTAAAAAGAAAGTACATTATTAGGAGGTGGCGAAGATGAAAAAAAACAAACAAGCAATGGCAACAATTAAAGAAAACAACGAGTCATATAAATTAAAAGCAATATTTTCAAAAACAATGGTTTATGTGTTCTTAGTGAGTTTCGGATTCTTCGTAATACTACCGTTTTATTGGATGGTATTAACATCTTTTAAATCTGCTGAAACAATTATATCAAACCCACCAATATTATGGTTGTGGCCTAACGAATGGGAACTTAGTAACTTCTCAGATGCAATGAGCAAAGTACCATATTTTAGATATATGTTAAATACAGTATTAGTTGCAACACTTGCAACTATCGGAACTATTTTCACAACAGTTCTTGCTGCATTTGCATTTGCAAGATTAAACTTCAAAGGTAGAGATACATTATTTATGTTAATGTTAACTACAATGATGATTCCTGGCGAAATGTATGTAATTACAAACTACTTAACAATCGCTGATTTAGGATTATTATCAGATCAAACTTATATGATGGCAATAATTGCATTAACGTTACCATTTATGACAAGCGTATTTTATATGTTCTTCTTACGTCAAACATTTAGACAAATTCCAGATGAATTATATTATGCTGCTAAAGTAGATGGAACATCAGACTTAAAATATTTATTAAGAATTATGATTCCAATTGCAAAACCAACAATTATTACAATTACAATCTTAAATGCAATGGGAACATGGAACGCATATATCTGGCCAAGATTGGTTGCAGATCAAGAGTTATACAGATTAGTTACAAATGGATTAAGAGGGGCAGCACATGTCGATAACCTTGGACGTCCAATATTTGAAGAGCAAATGGCGGCAACGCTAATTGTTACATTACCATTATTAATTGTATTCTTATTCCTTAAAAAATACATTATGCGTGGAGTTTCTCGTAGTGGAATCAAAGGATAACAAATATATATATATATTATATAGAAAACAAAATAGGAGGAAATAAAATGAAAAAATTATTTATGTCAGCTCTTGCAATGATTGCTGTTTTAACTTTAGCAGCTTGTGGAGGAAGTAGTGCAAATTCTGAATTGATTGTACTTGATGAATTACCTGATGAAGAAATAAACATTGTGTTCTGGCACGTTTATGGACAAACTAAAGGTGCTTTATTAGATTCACAAATCGCTGAGTTTGAATTGCTTTATCCAAATATTAATGTTGAAGCAATTTCTCAAAATGATTATACTGGATTAAAAGAAAAAACAAACTTAGCAATTCCGGCTGGGAATGCACCAACATTATTAGTTGGTTATCCCGATCATGTTGCTGAATACTTACTAGGGAATGCAGTTATTCCACTAGATGAATTTATTAATCATGAGACATGGGGAGTAGATTTAGCAGACTTTATTCCTGCATACGTTGCTGAAAATGCACAATATGAAGGTGGAGTAATGTATTCTATGCCTTATTCAAAATCTTCAGAAGTAATGGTTTATAATAAAACTGCATTTGATGCTATGGGAATTACTATTTCTAACGATACACCATTAACTTATGCTGAACTTGAAGTTATGGCAGAAGTAATGGTTGGTGATGGAGATAATCAATGTGAATTCTTGATTAACTACGATTCACCTGCAAATCTATTTATTAATATCACTAGACAATGGGATGGTGGATATACTAACTTAGATGGAGACATTTTAGTTGATAATGTTAACACTAAAGCTGGATTATCATATATTTCAGAATTATTTACTGATAAAACAGTAGTTATTCCTGCAGCTTGGGAAGGCGAAAGTTACGGGTCAGTTAAATTTAAACAAGGTGTTGTATGTATGTCAGTAGGTTCTACTGCTGGTATTTCTTATAACATTCCAAACGAACCTGAAATTCAAGCAGCAGATAACCCAAGTTCTTACATTCATGGTGTATTTGAAGTAGGGTATGCTCCTGTTCCTCAACTTGAGGGTGGAATTAACTCTGCAACACAACAAGGACCAAACATTGCAATCTTAAACGATTCAACAGATGCTGAAAGATTAGCTGCTTGGTTATTAATTAAACATTTAACTAACGAAGAAAATACTATTGCGTGGAGTATGGAAACTGGTTACTTACCAGTAAGAATCTCTGCAATTGAATCAGATGAATATCAAGAGTTTTTAACTAATCCTGATATTGATTATGTAAATGAATCAAAAGGTATCAATGCAGCATTATCTCAAACTGAGTATTTCCAATATGATCCAGCATTTGCTTTAAGAACTTCATCAGCATCAGCTAGAAATCAAGCTGAACTTGCTTTAGTAGCTATTTACTTAGAAACTAAATCAATTGATGAGGCTATTCAAAATATGCTAGATCAATTACTTTGGTAATAAATTATTAACATTAAAAGATTTACTATTTTAGTAATTGCATTTCTTTCAGCTTTAGTTTTATCAAGTTGTGATCAAACTGAACCAGTTCCAGAAGTGCTATTACTAAATACAGATTTAACTGACAGTTTGAGTATAGATTTTGATTATTCGAGTAGTGAATTTCTAGCTGATGGTGTTGGAGAGGTAACTCTAATTCACTGTACAGATGGAGATACAGCAACATTTGGTTCTGGTGGGCAAACATTTGCTTTAAGATTCTTAGGAATTGATACACCTGAATCAACTTATCGCTTTGATCCTTGGGGAAAAGCAGCAAGTGATTTTACTTGTGATAAGTTAATAAATGCAACAACTATCGTGCTTGAAGCCGATGGCGATCGCATGGACGGAAATGGTAGATATTTAGGTTGGGTTTGGTATGACGGTAGACTTTTAAACTTAGAATTAGTTGAAGAAGCTTATAGTACATCTAAATCTGCAACAGGATTAAATTATACTTCACAGCTTTATGCAGCTGAATTATATGCGCAAACTACTAAACTTCGAGTTTGGGGTGAAGTAGATCCTGACTTTGATTATTCTTTAGAGGGTGTTCAAATTACTATTGAAGAATTAGTTAATAACCCAATGGAGTATTATCAAAGAAAAGTGGTAATTGAAGGTATTATTACAACTACGATTGAAGGGCATCCATATATCCAACAAGATGGTTATGGTGTGTACTTATACAGAGGATATGAACTTACTTCTAAATTAGAAATAGGAAATTATGTCCGTATTGAATCACTTGCAGTTACTTTTTACCCTGATATTGAAACAGGAACTTTACAATTATCAAATGTAGATCGTGCTAATATAGAGCTTATATCTACTGGTAATGTAGTTGAACCACAAGTGTTCTTAGTATCGGCATTAACTGATATTAATATTGGAACATTGTTAAAAATTGAAAACTTAACAGTTACTAGTTCATATTATGAAACTGATGGTGATTTTACTGTTTATTTTGTTGATGGTCTAGGAAATCAAGTTGCTTTAAGAAGTGAGAACTTAGTTGATATAGGTATTGCACAATCATTGTTTACAGTAGGAGCTACTTTTGATATTGTAGGACCTCTAGCAATGTATAATGGTGATTACCAAATATTGATACAATCTTTAGATAGTGTCGAATTAATTGATTAAATTAATAAAAAATAAATTTTATATAAAAACAAGGAGGAAACAATGAAAAAATTATTAACAGCTACTTTATTAATGATTGGAATATTTGCATTAAGTGCTTGTGGAGACGACGATGTAGATCCAAATATTGATTTAGTACAAGAAGCTTTAGACGCAATTATTATTACAGGTAAAGACGAAGTTAGATCTGACTTAACTCTTCCTACAGGTAGTAGAAATGAAACTACTGTAGTTTGGGCATCAGATAATGAAGCTATCGTTGCTACTGACGGTACTGTTGTACGCCCTGAAGTTGGAGTAGGTAACGTTGTTGTTACTTTAACTGCAACTATTACATTAGGTGATGTTACATTAAGTGCTGAATTTGAAGTACGTGTTATGGAAGCTGATGCTTCGACTGCATTTACATCATTAACTGAATTATACGCTAATAGTACATTAGATGATTTCATTGAATTTGAAGGAATTGTTGTTGCATTATTTAGTGGAGGGTACTTCCTTAGTGATGGTACTAATAGTATCGGTGTTTACGCTCAAGGTTCAACTATTGAAGTTGCACTTGGAGATTTAGTAAACGTTAAAGGTTCTTATAAAAATTATTATACTTTATACCAAATTAGTGATGTAACTGCTGAGGTTATAGTTTCTTCAGACAACGCATACACTACAAATCCTACTGTATTAACTGTTGCTGAAGTATTAGCTTTAGACTCAACAGATAAATTAGTACATGGTTCTTTTATTACTCTTACTGGAGTATTAGAAGTAAGAGGAGATTATGGTAACTTATACATTGTTAATGGTGCTGACGCAGTATTAGTTTATTACTACTCATTAGAAGCTTCATTAACTGCATTAGAAACTTTTGAAGGTGAAAATGTAACTATTACTGTTGTTTATTATAATAAACATGCATCTAATGGTGTTATGTTAGTATTCCAAGGTGACGCAACTGACGTTACTACTTCTGCTTTAACAGATTTAGAATTAGCTACAAATGCTGCTGGAGTATTAGAATTAGGATCAATTGACTTCTTAGTTGCTGACTTAACTCTTCCTGCTACAATTGCTGATACTACTGCTACTGTAACTTGGGCTACTAGTGATGCTGCTGTTATTACAGCTTTAGGTGTTGTAACTACTCCTACTGGAGCTAGTGTTACTGCTACTTTAACTGCAAGTGTAACTGTTGGTGCAGTTACAGTTACTAAAGACTTTGTTGTTACTGTTGTAGA
>JASFZA010000091.1:0-4398 GCA_045046715.1 Candidatus Izemoplasma sp. | reverse complement strand
GTTATAAATTTAGATTTGTTTATTGTGATTGATTCACTAATAATCTCTTTAATACTTTTCATATTATCACCAATTGTATTATATCATAGATAATGTCTTATTAAAAAACTAGTTATTAGTTGGAAAAAATTCGGTTTTATAGTATAATTTTTGTGGTGATTAGATGAATAGATATTTTGAAATAGGGAAAGAAATATTGAATAAATTAAATGGTGCTAACTATAGTGCTTATTTTGTTGGTGGATATATTAGAGACCGTATTTTAGAGATTGAATCTCATGATATTGATATTACAACTAGCGCTACTGTTAAAGAGATAACTTCACTTTTTGATAATGTTAAAAACACCGGCGAAAAATATGGGAGTGTCACAGTTATTATTGATGAGTTTAAATTTGAAGTTACAACTTATCGCTTTGATGGAACGTATCTTGATAACAGAAGACCTGAGGGTGTTGTGTTCACAAAAAATCTTGAAGATGATTTAGAGCGACGAGATTTTACGATAAATGCATTATGTATGGATAGCTCTGAAAAGATTATTGATCTTCATAACGGAATTAATGATCTTAATAATAAATTAATTAAAACAATTAACGATCCATTAAAAAGATTTAATGAAGATGCTTTAAGAATTTTACGAGCATTTAGATTTGTTTCTAAACTTGGATTTGATATTGAAGATAAAACTAAAGCAGGAATAAAGAGTACAGCACATTTAATAAAAACTATTTCGATTGAGCGAGTAATGATTGAGTTAAGTAAAATACTAATAGCGCCTTATAGAAACAAAGCTTTAAAACTAATGAATGAATTGGGTATTCTTGATGAACTTTACGGTTTAAAAGACGGTTTAGTATATTTAAGTAATAGTGAAGATGAACTATACGCTATTGAAGCATTTACATTATGCTTTATCTTAAACGATATTGATGATGTCTGGCGTTTTTCAAACAAAGAGATAAGATTAATCAGACAGTTAATAATGATCACAGAGGCAACAAAAGAAGCTGATATTACACAATTGATGGTTTATTCAAATGGAGTTGATGCTTGTTTAATTGCAAATAAAATTAATGTTACACTTGGTCGTAAAGACCAAGTAGTACTTATTAAAAAAATAGATAGTTTATTACCAATCAAAGATGTTTGTGATCTTAAGTTTAAAGGTCAAGATATCTTGTGGTTAACAAATATGCAGAAAAAATCAGATATTGGGTTAATTATTGATGACTTAATTTTTAAAGTTATTAATAATATCCTACCAAATGATTATGAAATATTAAAAAAATACACATTAATGAAAATCGATGATTTAGAAAAGGATGATAACAATGAATAATTATTATGCGTATTTAGATGATTTTAATCAAATAACAATTATTGTCCCGCTTATTTTTAAGTCAGAGATTAGTACGTCGTTTGAAGCAAGAGGAAATGGTGAAGTTATACCTTTAGAAATTGTCAGTAGTGAACTTCTTGGTGAAGAACGTAAATACATTACAAGATTTGATGGGTATGTATTACTAAATAAAACTTATTTTATCTTTGATAATGATGAATCTGAAAGTGAACTATTCACTGGGAAAATAGTAAGAACTGAACTATTTGATGATATTTACTATTATGAAAGTAGTGACCTTGGATCGAGTTATCGCCGTGACCGGACGAAATTTAAAATATGGACACCGATCGCTAAATACATGAAATTAGAATTAACTGATAAAGCAGGAATTGTTGAAATCCATGATATGGATTACGACAATCAAGGGGTCTGGTATTTACGACTTAAAGGTAACTATGAAGGATTTAGATATCGTTATATTTCTTATGTTAATGGTAAAGAACAAATCTTCACTGATCCTTACGCTGTATCTTCAAGTGCGAATGCAGTTTATTCTTATATTGTAGACCGTGCTAAGTTTTATAAAATGAAAAACTCACGACCTAAATTTAGTGGGATTATGAGTGACGCAATTATTTATGAAACAAATGTTCGAGACTTTACAATTTCGGATACGATTAATGCTCGTTTTCCTGGTAAATATAAAAGTTTTACTGAAGAAAAACTAAAAACAAAAGGCTTAAATAAAGCTGGAATTGATTACGTTCTTGATTTAGGAATTACCCATATTCAGTTAATGCCAATCTTTGACTTTGCTGGTGTTGATGAACTAAAACCAGATAAACAATATAACTGGGGATATAACCCTGAACAATATAATGTACCTGAGGGTTGGTTTAGCACAGACCCTGAAGATCCATATGAAAGAATTAATGAGTTAAAAGAGTTAATTGATAACTTACATAAAAATGGATTAAGAGTAACAATGGACGTTGTTTACAATCATATCTATGATGTTAAAACATTTCCCTTTGATAAGATAATTCCAGGATACGGTTACCGTGTTGATAATCAAGGGATACTATCAAACTCAAGTGGATGTGATAGTGATCTTGCTACGGAACGTAAAATGGTTCGTAAATTTGTAATTGATAGTGTAATGTTTTGGGCTAGAGAATTTAAAATTGATGGATTTAGATTTGACTTAATGGGATTAATTGATATGAAAACAATGAATACGTTAAGACAAAAATTAGACCGATACCGTAGTGATATTGTAGTATACGGTGAAGGATGGAAAATGGATACAGTATTACCAGAAGATAAAACAGCACATATGTATAATAAACACTTACTATTTAACATTGCCCATTTTAATGATAAAACAAGAGAATTGATTAAAGGTGCAACATTTAACATTAAACATCGTGGCTATGCCCTTGGTAATAACGCTAAGCTTGATGATATTAAGAATATCATTCAAGGTAGTGCTTTAAATAAATTCTTATTCAGATATCCAACACAGTCGATTAACTACGTTGAATGTCATGATAACCATACGTTTTTTGATAAAGCAGTAAAAGCAATGCCTGAAGAATCAATTGAACAAATAAAAAAACGTCAAAGACTTGCTACTTCAATGATTATCTTGTCGCAAGGTGTACCATTCATTCATAATGGCCAAGAGTTTTACCGAAGTAAAAATGGGATTGAAAATTCATATCGTTCAAAAGATTCAATTAATCACATAAATTGGAATTTAGTTGATGAAAACATTGATGATATTAAATTTATTAAAGAATTGATAAAAGTAAGAAAAAAATATAGTTTATTACGGTTACAAGCACCATCACAAATAAAACGACATACGAGCATTAAAATCCATGAAAGTGGTACAATCGAGTATTGTTTAAAAGATGATGTGATAGAAATGAAAATCTTCTTTAAAAATAGTTTTGAACCTGAGACTATTGAATTAGATGGGACGTTTATTCTATCATTTGATGGTGTTAAAAAGTCAAAAAAATCTATTAACAAATTAGTACTTAAAGATGTAACAACATACATCTTAAGAAGAAAAAGGTGACGAAATGGAAGAAATATTAAAATTTTATGCAAAAGTAGATACAATTAATGAAACAACGTATGATGCACTGACGTTAAGTGTAATTAACGAAAGTCAAGAAAGAATTACTTTAAGAATAGACAATAAAGAAACTGTTACTTTAAATGCAATATATTATTTTGAAACAAAAGAAATTGAATATAAAGAAAAAACACAAAGATTAATTACATTACATAAAGAAATTGATTCAATGGATATTCCAATTGAAAAACGCCAAGAATTAATGACGAAGTTTTATGCTTTTGCTCCGGTATCAATTGAAGTAATTAAAACAACAATTGATAAATATTTAAATAGTATTACTAATCCAGTAATCAAAGATATTGTATTTGATATATATGGTAGAACTGAAAAAGATTTTTATCTTTATCCAGCAGCAACTAAGTTCCACCATGCATATATTAGTGGATTAAGTTATCATACATCAACAATGATGAAACTAATTGATGGGTTTATCAACATATATCCGTTCCTAAACAAAGATTTACTAGTAGCTGGTATATTTTTACACGATATTTGTAAAGTTGTAGAGCTGTCAAATTACGCTGGTCCTGAATATACTAAGGAAGGTAAATTAATTGGTCATATAACAATGGGTGTTAAAACGGTAGCTTTAACAGCTGAACGTCTTGGCCATACTGGCAAAGAAGAGGTTATGTTACTTGAACATATGATTTTATCACATCATTATTATGGTAATTATGGATCACCAAAAAAACCAAATATTCCGGAAGCGTTAATTTTACACTTTATCGATAATATCGATTCTAAAATGACTGTTGTTGAAGAACAGTTAGCAATTACTAAACCAGGTGAATTTACTACATCAATTGGTGTGGTTGACCGTGAAAGATTTTATAAATCAAAATTATAAGAGCGAAAGCTCTTATTTTTTTGTACAAAAAAAGGAATGATTTCTAGAAATCAT
>JASFZA010000090.1:0-34398 GCA_045046715.1 Candidatus Izemoplasma sp. | reverse complement strand
ACTAATAATAATAATATATTAAAATATAAATAAATTAAGAGGGTGATTGTATGAATTTTCAAATTAATAAAGACGTGCTATTAAACAATCTAATTGTTGCTCAAAAAGCATTATCAAATAAAACTCCAAATCCAGCATTGCAAGGTGTTAAGTTAGAAGTAACTAAAGAGCAATTAACTATTACTACAAGTAATTCTGATATATCTATTAAAATAGAAGTAAAAGATAAAAGTTTAGATGTGTCTAAAGAAGGTTCAGCTTTAATACCAGGTAAATACTTTGTTGAAATTATTAGAAAATTAGATGCTTTAAATGTTAATTTATCACTTGTAGCTGATAATATGTTAAGAATTCAAGCAGATCGTTCTGATATCACATTAAATATGATGGATATTGAAGATTATCCGGAATTAGAATTTAGTGAAAAAATTAAATCTATTAAAATAAACGTTAGAACATTAAAAACAATAATTAGACAAACAGCATTTGCTACTTCTTCGATTGAAAACAGACCAATATTAACTGGTGTTAATTTTAAGATAGACGGCAAAAAATTAACAGCTGTAGCAACAGATTCATATCGATTAAGTCAAAAAACTATTGAATTAGAAGATTCATATGAACCAATAAATATTATAATTCCAGGGCGTAGTTTAGAGGAATTAATTAAAATTTTAGAAAACAACAACGATATTATTGAATTACATTTTGATAATTCAAAAATATTATTCAAATATAAAAATATTAAATTCCAATCTCGTTTATTAGAAGGTAATTATCCAGAAACTTCACGGTTAATTCCAACAGAATTACCAATTAGAATTAAATTTAATAAAGAAACATTAACAACAGCTATTGAACGAGCTAGTTTATTATCAAGTCGTGATGGAAATAACTCAATTGTTAAATTAAATGTTCGACCTGATAATATTATTGAAATTACATCAAATAGTCCGGAAATCGGGAAAGTACTTGAAGAAGTATATCCTGTTGATCAGATTGTTGGATCACCAATCAAAATTGCCTTTAGTTCTAAATACATTTTAGACGCATTAAAAGTGTTCACTTCATCAGAAATTACCGTTAATTTTACAGGTGAAATTAGACCATTTATAATCAAGGGTGAATACGATGAAGAAATGATTCAATTAATCTTACCAGTAAGAACTGAATAACAATTAATTAAAGCCTAGAAAATAGGCTTTTTTTTATACAATATTTGTACTCAAACTATTGTATTATTGCTATCTTTATTATATAATATAAATAATAATATATATGAAAGAAAGTGATTAGATGGAATCGGTAAAAATTACAACAGAATACATAACTTTAGGACAATTCATAAAATTCATTCATTTGGTAGGTTCTGGTGGGATGGTAAAAGCCATTTTACAAGACTATAAAATATCAGTAAATGATGTTGTTGAGAATCGCCGTGGAAAGAAATTATATCCAGGTGATAAAATAACAATTAAAACAGTTGGCGAATACCGCATAACTTAATGTATGTAAAAACGCTGAATTTAAAGAGTTTTAGAGTATATGATTCAATAAAATTATCGTTCAATCCTAACACAAACATTATTATTGGAAATAACGGACAAGGTAAAACAACAATTCTTGAATCTTTGTATGTATTAGGTTTAACTAAGTCACATAAAACAAATACAGACAAAGAGTTGATTAAAAATAGCGCTAATTTCGCTAAAATCAATTCTGTAATCAATTTAAACAACAAAGATATGGAATTGGATATAACTCTCTCAAAAGTTGGTAAAAAAGCAAAATACAACCATATTGAGTTTTTGAAGTTAAGTGAATATATCGGGAAATTAAATGTCGTTATGTTTGCCCCTGAAGATTTAGAACTGGTAAAAGGTAATCCCCAAAACCGGAGAAAATTTTTAGATTTAGAAATTGGACAAATATCAAAAAACTACCTAACTGGCTTACAAAAGTATAAAAAAGCACTTAAAGAACGTAATAGTTTATTAAAAACAATGCAAAAGAGTAAAGATAAAAATATGGTCCTTTTGGATGTAGTTACAGACCAATTAGTAGTAAATATTGATTCAATTGTTACAAATCGAAAAGAATTCATCAATAAAATATCAAATTTCGCAAACGAAAAGTATAAAAAGTTAGCTGATGACAGTTTTGAATTAAAGATTAAATATATTCCAAGCATTGAAACAAACTTTAAAGAAGAACATATCAAGAAGTATCAGTATGATATTATTACAGGGTCTACTTCTTTAGGACCACATCGCGATGATGTGGAATTTTATTTAAATGGTGAAACTGTCAAAAACTTCTGTTCTCAAGGAGAGATAAGAAGTGTTATTTTAGCTCTAAAATTAGCTTTAATAGATTTTGTGTATGAGTACCGAGGTGAATATCCTATTTTACTTTTAGATGATGTCTTAAGTGAATTAGATGATAATCGACAAAATAAATTAATGGGGTTATTAAACAATAAAACCCAGACATTTATAACAACAACACAAATTAATGAAATTAAATTAGATAATATAAGTAATTACACAGTCTTTTCAGTATTTGATGGACAAATAAAGGAGCGCGATTAGTATGAGTGGAACTTATGATTCAAGTAATATTCAAATTTTAGAGGGATTAGAAGCTGTTAAAAAACGTCCCGGGATGTACATTGGTTCAACAGGACCAAAAGGGTTACATCATTTGGTATGGGAAATAGTTGATAATTCAATAGATGAAGCACTTATTGGTGAAGCGAGTAAAATAACTATTGAAATTTTAAAAGGTAACATTATTCGCGTAACTGATGATGGCCGCGGGATTCCTGTTGATATCCATCCTAAAACAGGATTGCCAGCAGTTGAGACGATATTAACAACACTTCACGCTGGTGGTAAATTTGATAATAAATCTTATAAAGTATCTGGTGGATTACACGGTGTTGGTGCAAGTGTAGTAAATGCATTAAGTGAATGGCTTGAAGTAGAAATTCATAAAGATGGTACTAAATATACTCAACGTTATGAATATGGGTTTACTGTTACACCACTTGTTGAACATGGGCCAACAGATGATACAGGAACAATAGTTACTTTCCAAGCAGACCCACTAATTTTTAAAGAAACAACCGAATATGATTTTGAAATTTTACGAGTTCGAACGCAACAATTAGCGTTCTTAAATAAAGGGATTTCAATTATTATAACTGATGATCGCGGTTCTGAAAAAAATGAACTTGCATATAAATATAATGGCGGAATTAAAGAGTATGTTCAGTTTTTAAATCGAAATAAAGATAATCTTCATGAAGAAGTTATCTACGTTGAAGGTGAAATTGACGATATCATTATTGAAATTGCGATGCAATACAATAACGGATATGCTCAAAACTTATTTAGTTTTACAAATAACATTAATAATACCGAAGGTGGAACACATGAAGAAGGATTCCGTATGACATTAACAAGAATCCTTAACAATTACGGTAAAGCTAATGGACTATTTAAAAAAGATGAAGCTTTTGTTGGGGAAGATACTCGTGAAGGATTAACATCAATTATTAGTGTGAAACATCCCGATCCTCAATTTGATGGACAAACAAAATCTAAACTAGGTTCGACTGAGGTTAGAAAAATTGTTGCTCAAATATTAAGTGAAGGGTTAGATCGTTACTTACAAGAAAATCCTAGTGATGCAAAAATCATTATTGAAAAAGCATTAATGGCTTCACGTGCACGTTTAGCTGCTAAAAAAGCAAGAGAAGCAACAAGAAGAAAATCACCACTTGATGGATTAGGGTTTGCTTCTAAATTAGCGGATTGTCGGACTAAAGACCCAGTAAAATCAGAAATATACATTGTCGAAGGGGACAGCGCTGGTGGTAGCGCTAAACAAGGTCGTGAATCAGAATATCAAGCAATATTACCACTAAGAGGTAAAGTATTAAATGTTGAAAAAGCTAGACTTGATAAAATATTAGGAAATAAAGAAATTTTATCAATGATTCAAGCATTTGGAACAGGTATTGGTGAAGAATTTGATATTAAAAAGACAAGATATCATAAAATTATAATTATGACCGATGCTGATATTGATGGGGCTCACATTAGAACACTACTTCTAACGTTTATCTACCGTCATTTAAAACCACTTATTGAACATGGTTATGTTTATATTGCACAACCACCTTTATATAAAGTCCAACAAGGTAAAAAAATTGAATATGCATATATTGAAGAAGAATTAGAACCTTTATTAGCTCAATTTGGGCCGCGTGCTACAATTCAGAGATACAAAGGGCTAGGAGAAATGAATGCAATTCAATTATGGGAAACAACAATGGACCCTGAAACTAGAACACTTTTAAAAGTAACACTTGAAGATGCAATTGAAGCTGATCAAGTATTTAGTATGTTGATGGGTGATGACGTTGCTCCTCGTAAAGAATTTATTCAAAAAAATGCCATATATGTTAAAAACTTAGATGTTTAGGAGATGAAGACATGGAAAATATAGATAATTTAACAGCTGGAAATGAAGTAGATAAAATAAAAGATATTAGCATTACAACTGAAATGAAAACATCTTTTCTAAGTTATGCGATGAGTGTTATTGTATCTCGGGCATTACCTGACGTTAGAGATGGGTTAAAACCTGTCCACAGAAGAATATTATACGGAATGGACGAACTTGGTGTTTATCCAGAAAAATCATTTAAAAAATCAGCACGTATTGTTGGGGACGTTATGGGTAAATATCACCCTCATGGTGACTCGTCAATATATGATGCAATGGTACGTATGGCACAGTTATTCAGTTACCGTTATCCTTTAGTTAATGGACATGGGAACTTCGGTTCAATTGACGGTGATGGCGCTGCAGCAATGCGTTATACAGAAGCTAAAATGATGAAAATTACATCTGAAATGCTTCAAGATATTAGAAAAGATACAATTGATTTTGTCGACAACTACGATGGTAGTGAAAGAGAACCAAGTGTTTTACCAGCTAAATTCCCGAACTTGCTTGTTAATGGGTCGACTGGTATCGCTGTTGGGATGGCAACAAATATTCCACCACATAACTTAACAGAAGTTATTAATGGAATCCTTGCTTATATTGAAAATAACGATATAACAAATGAAGAATTAATGATGTATATTAAAGGCCCAGATTTCCCGACAGGTGGTACGATTATGGGAATGACAGGACTTCGTCAAGCATATGAAACAGGTAATGGTTCAATTAAAGTTAGAGGTAAAACAGAAATTGTTGAAGCTAAAAACGGTAAAAAATCAATTATCATTACTGAAATTCCTTATCAAGTTAACAAATCAAGATTAATTGAAAAAATTGCTGAACTTGCTAAAGATAAACGTATTGAAGGAATTACTGATTTACGTGATGAATCAAACCGTAAAGGATTGCGAGTTGTAATTGAGTTAAGAAGAGACGCTAACGCTGATGTTACATTGAATAACTTATTTAGATTCACACCGTTACAAACTACTTTTGGGATTAATATGTTAGCGTTAGTTAACAATCAACCAAAAGTACTTAGTTTAAAAGAAATGTTAGTTCATTATACAGCTCATCAAGTTGAAGTATTAACTAGAAGAACAATCTTTGAACTTAAAAAAGCAAAAACAAGAGCACACATCTTAGAAGGATTACTAATTGCACTTAATAACATCGATGAAGTTATCGCAATAATTAGAAATTCTTATGATGATGCTGAATCACAACTAATAAGTAAATTTGAATTATCAACAGATCAAGCAAAAGCAATATTAGAGATGAAATTGAGAAGACTTTCAGGTCTTGAAACACAAAGACTTGAAACAGAACTTACAGAATTAACGTCTACTATTGATAATCTTGAGTTTATTTTAAATAATGAAGACAAAAAATATGAAATCATAATTGAACAACTAGAAACTATCAAAGATAAATTTGGTGATGAAAGACGCTCAGTTATAAGTCTATCACTAGATTTAGATATCGAAGATGAAGATTTAATTCCCGTTGAAGACATCATTGTTACAATCACTTCAAGTGGATACTGTAAACGTATGAATACAGATGTTTATCGCTCACAAAACCGTGGTGGTAAAGGAATGACAGGAATTAAAACTAATGAAGATGACGTTGTTGAGCATTTAATCTATGCATCAACACATGATTACTTACTATTCTTTACAAATTTAGGTCGAGTTTATAAAATGAAAGGTTACAAAGTTCCAAACTTTGGACGAACTTCAAAAGGGCTTCCAATCGTTAATTTACTTAACTTAGATGAAAATGAAACATTAGCTGCTGTAGCTAAAATTGAAGATTTTGATAGTGAAAACTTCTTATTCTTCGCTACTAAACGTGGTGTTGTTAAACGTACTCCTGTTTCTGATTTTACAAATATCAGAACAACAGGAATCAAAGCAATTAACTTACGTGAAGATGATGAATTACTAGCTGTTAAGTTAACAGATGGAACAAAAGATGTTATTATTGGAGCCTCAAACGGGAAAGCAATTAGATTCCATGAATTAACAGCTCGTTCAATGGGACGTGTTGCAAGTGGAGTAAGAGGAATTCTAATCGGAGAAGCTGATCACGTTATTGGATTTACAGTAGTTTCAGAAGATAAAAATCAAATTCTTGTAGTTACTGAAAAAGGTTATGGTAAAAAAACTAATATTGGTGAATATCGCCAACAAAACCGTGGTGGTAAAGGTGTTAAAACGCTTAATATTACAGATAAAAACGGAAACCTTGCTAAATTACTAAGTGTTGTCGGCGATGAAGATTTAATCATTACAACAACAAAAGGAATGATTATTCGTGTTCCTGTTGAACAAATAGCAACATCTAAACGTTCAACACAAGGAGTTAGATTAATTAGATTAAATGAAGGACATAGTGTTGCTACTATTGCAATTGTACCTAAAGCTATTGAACTTGAAGAAATTGAATCTGAAGAAGTTGAAGGAATTAATGTGGAAAATACAGAAGTTATTGAAGCAGTTCAAGTTGAAAGCAATGAAGATACAGTAGAAAATAAAGAATAATTAATAAAAAAGTGGGGTTTCCCACTTTTTTTATTGCGATATATTGACAATACAGAGTTCTTAAGGTATTATCAAAACATAAATGCAAAGACAAGAATAAGTAATATATTATTCATTCAAAGAGAGTTAGTGGGGCTGAAAACTAACAGTGAATATATATGAAATCTATCTTGGAGTGAAATTAATAATTTCCGGTTTACAACCGTTATAAAGTATCGAGTGGGAGTGTATGAGCTTCAACTAGGGTGGCAACACGGGTTTAACGCTCGTCCCTTTCTATAGGGACGGGTGTTTTTTAATTTTAGGAGGTAATATTATGTTAGATTTAAAACAAATTAGACAAAATCCAAAGTATTATATTGAATTGCTTGAACGTCGAGGAGGAGACTTCTCTTATTTGAATGATTTAATCAAGAAAGATGAACGACGAAGAAAAATAATTATTATGGTAGAAAAAGTAAAGGCCGAAAGAAATGAATCAAGTAAAAAAATAGGGCTTTACAAACGTGAAGGTAAAGATGTTTCACTTATTTTGAAAGAAATTTCTGAAAAAGGAAATGACATTTCTGATTTAGCATCAGAATTAAAAGAAATAAATGAATATATTAACTATCAACTGCTAATTACACCAAATATTCCCCATGAAAATACAATTATTGGAAAAGATGATACTGAAAATGTTGAATTAAGAAGAGAAGGAACAATTAGAGAGTTTGATTTTAAACCTCTCCCACATTGGGATGTTGCAACTAACTTAGATATTCTAGATTTTGATCGTGCTTCTAAAATAAGCGGGAGCCGATTTGTTGTTTATAAAGGGTTAGGTGCACGGTTAGAACGAGCACTTATTAATTTTATGACTGATTTACATACATTCGAACACGGATATTTAGAATTGTTACCACCCTACATTGTGAATAAAGAATCAATGATTGCAAGTGGACAATTTCCTAAATTTGAAGATGATGCTTTTAAGGTTTTAGATGAACGAGATTTATATTTAAACCCGACAGCTGAGGTTCCTTCAATTAATATGCATCGTAATGAAATAATTGATGGCGATAAGTTGCCAATTAAATATGCCGCATTTACAACGGCTTTCCGCCAAGAAGCTGGAAGTGCTGGACGTGATACTAGAGGGATTATTAGGCTTCATCAATTTAATAAAGTTGAATTGATTAAGTTTACAAAACCAGAAGACTCTTACCAAGAACTAGAAGATATGTTAAAAAACAGTGAAAGAGTACTACAATTATTAGAATTACCATATAGAGTTGTTGATCTATGTACTGGTGATTTAGGGTTTTCAATGAGAAAAACATATGATTTAGAAGTATGGTTGCCCTCAGCAAATACATATCGTGAAATTGGGAGTATATCAAATGCAGAAGATTACCAAGCGAGAAGAGCAAATATCAAATTTAAAAGATCTAAAGATGCTAAACCTGAGTTTGTCCATACATTAAATGGTTCAGGGCTAGCAGTCGGAAGAACTGTTGTTGCAATACTTGACAATTACCAACAAATTGATGGTACAGTAAAAGTACCAAAAGTATTAATTCCATATATGAAAACAGATATTATAAAATAGGAGGAATATTATGATTACTGAACAAACAGAATTTACTTTAAAATCTGAAACAAAAAATATTATTATCACTAATAATATCAAAAATTCATTTGTTAAAAAAATTGACAAAGCACTAGGTGGAAAGCTTAAAAGTATTTCAGAAGAACCATTTACAATAATCCACACATTAGGTAAACTTCAATGTGAAAAAGTATTTGTCGTTAACTTTGAAGCTTTAAACGATGAAAAATTACAAGAGAAAATTATTAAAGGAATTACAGGGGTTAAAGGAGATACAGTAATACTAGTAGATACATTTATAAATGAAACATATCATAAATTTATTGGATATTTAGCCGAAAGAATTTTAACTGATAATTATCAATTCAATAAGTTTAAATCAAAATATAAAGAAGAACCAAAAGAATTTTTCTTCTATGGAAATAGAAAAATATATGATGTTGTTAAAAAAGGTTATATTTTAGGTGAATGTATGAATAATGCTAAAACATTAGTAAATACTCCATATAATTACCTAAACGCAACTGATTTAGCTAATTATGCAAAAGAATTTACAAAATATGACAACGTCGAAGTTACTATTTATGATAAAAAACAAATTGAAGATATGAATATGGGTGCTTTCTTAGGAGTTAATTTAGGATCAAGTGATGAACCTAAATTAATTTTAGTTAAGTACCAAGGGTTAGAAACATTTGATAATCCAACTGCATTAGTAGGTAAAGGTGTTATGTATGATACTGGAGGATATTCACTGAAAACTCCACAATCTATGCCAGGGATGAAAGTTGATATGGCTGGTTCTGCTGCTGTATTAGGTGCAATCGAAGCAATTGCAAGACTTCAACCAAAAGCTAATGTAATGGCAATTGTTGCTGCTACAGATAATAGAATCGGTGATGGAGCAATCGTTCCTGATGATATTTTAGTTTCTGCAAATGGGAAAACTATTGAAATTATTTCAACAGATGCCGAAGGCCGATTAACTTTAGCTGATGCTGTCTGGTTTGCTCAAGAACAAGGAGCTAAACGTGTTATTGATACAGCGACACTAACCGGAGCGATGGTTGCTGCTTTAGGACGTGAATTTACAGGAGCTTTCACAAATAACAAAGAATTCTTAAATGAATTTAAAAAAGCTGCAAAAACAGCTAAAGAGGATATTTGGGAAATGCCAGTTTCTAAAGGTTACCATAAACTAATTGAAAGTAAAGTAGCAGATATTAAAAATTCAGGTGGGCGTTTCGCTGGTGCTAGTACAGCAGCTGCATTCATTGAAGAATTTATTAATAAAGATACAGCTTGGATTCATTTAGATATCGCCGGTACTGCTTCAACTGAAAAAGGGGAAGCTACAGGAGTTATGGTTAAATCGTTTACAGAGTTCTTCTTATAAATTAAAATAAAAACTATTCATATCAGCCGATATGAATAGTTTTTTTATAGATTTTCTTTAATAGTTTTTGTTAAATTAGTCAAATACTCATCTGAGAATTTACCAAAGTTATTAACTGTTGAAAATATCATCCCATCATCTTTATATCTTGGAATTAAGTGAATATGATAATGAAAAACACTTTGTAAGGGTTGCTGATTGTTATTCATAATGTTTATTCCAATGGGATTAAATGATTTTTTAAGTGCTCGAGCAATTTTAGGGATAACCTTAAATACTTTTTCAGCTAAATCCTCATCAAGATCATAGATGTTTGCGATATGCTGTTTAGGAATAAGTAAAGTATGTCCTTTCGTACCTTGGGTAATATCTAAAAAAGCTAAAACATTGTCATCTTCATAAATTTTATATGATGAAATATCATCATTTAGTATTTTGCAAAATATACAATCCATATTATTCCTCCTCGATTAGTTTGATAACCCTAAAAATATCTTTCATTGATGAAAGCATAAAATCTGGGTTAACTTGCATTAAATAGTGGCTACCTTTTATACTCCAAGCTACTCCTGCTGAATATATACCAGCATTTTTAGCTGATAATATATCGCCTTGATTGTCACCAATCATAATTGCTTTGTTGTAGCTGTCAAATTTAGATAAAGCAAGTAAGACAGGCTCTTGATGTGGCTTTGGATAAGTTACATTTTCTAAGCCAATAAAGGCTTTAAAGTACTTTTCTAGATTGTAGTGAGTAAAACTAGGCCAAGCTGCTACTGTATATTTAGAAGTAACAATACCTAGATTATAGCCTGAATCAAAAAGCTCTTTAATAACTTCTTCTACTTCAGGATAAATCTCAAAACTACCAGGTTCATAAGCTACATAAAACTCGCGATAAGATTTGATCATATCTTGAATTTCAAATACGTCTTCAGTATATTTTTTGAATGTTTGTTGTAGAGTCGGACCAATAAATGTCAAGATGTCCTCTCTTGTCACAGTTACTTTAGGAAAATGCTTAGCGAACGTAGAAGCAAAACTCCTAATTATTAATTCATTTGTATTTATTAATGTACCATCTAAATCAAATAAAATTGTATCTAATTTTTTCATCTAAATCACCTAAAAACATTTTACCACATTAACTTAAATTATAATATCTAAAAATATTAATTGAAAAATAAAATAAAAGTTGTAAAATATAGAATGTTAGGAGTGATATTATGTCAAATATCATAAATGAATTAACAAATAAAATTTTAGGTAAAGGGCTAAAGATAGTCTTTCCTGAACCAGAAGATAAAAGAGTTTTAGAAGCAGCAAGTAAATTAAGTACAGATGGGCTTATCCAACCAATTCTAATTGGTGATATAAATGAATTTGATCATTCATTTGATATTTCTAAATGTATTGTGATAAATCCTAAAGAGTACTCTGAATTTGATAAAATGGTTGAAAGTTTTGTTTTAAGAAGAAAAGGGAAAGCAACAAAAGAACAAGCTTTAGAACTATTACTTAATCAAAACTATTTTGGGACTATGTTAGTGTATATGGGAAAAGCTGATGGGCTTGTAAGTGGTGCAATCCATTCAACAGGTGAAACAGTCCGTCCGGCATTACAAATAATTAAAACTAAACCAGGGGTAACCAGAACATTTGGATATTTCTTAATGTTAAGAGATGAAGATAAGTATATTTTTGCTGATTGTGCAATTAATCCTAATCCTGATGCAGAAACTTTAGCTGAAATTGCAATTGAATCAGCAAAAGCTGCCGAGATGTATGGAATTGATCCTAAAGTTGGAATGTTATCATTCTCAACCGATGGGAGTGCGGTAACTGATGAAACTGAAAAAATGGTCCTAGCTACAAAATTAGCAAAAGAAAAAAATACAAAATACCAAATTGATGGAGAAATGCAATTTGATGCTGCGTTTGTTCCTAGTGTTGGAAAGAAAAAGTATCCTAATAGTAAAATTGCAGGGTATGTAAATACATTTATATTCCCAGATTTAAATTCGGGTAACATCGGATATAAAATAGCTCAACGCTTAGGCGGATTTGAAGCTATGGGACCAATATTAGCAGGATTAAATAGTCCGGTTAATGATTTGTCTAGAGGGTGTAATGTTAAAGATGTTTACAATACAGCGATAATTACTGCAGCTCAAGCATTGTTAGAATAAAAGCAGATTAATTAGGTAAACAAATTGTAATATTTGTTTACCTTTTAAATTTTAAATATCTTTTATTAAATTTGTTTACATATGGTATAATTGTCCTGAAGAAATAAGGTGATATTATGAAAAACTGTACTATTATTTATAATCCAGTGAGTGGTAAAAAACAATTTGTTAATAAATTACCAAAGGTTACAAAACGTTTTGAAGAAGCTGGATATAAAGTAACTCTAAAAGAAACTAAACGACAAAAACACGCAATTGATTTAGCAAAAGAGGCTTGTATAGAAGAAGTTGATTTGCTGGTAATAGCTGGTGGGGATGGAACAATTCACGAATGTGTAAACGGAATTGCGCAATCTGACTTTAGACCAAAAATCGGATATATACCTTCAGGAACTGCTTGTGATATTGCTGGTACTTTGAAGATTTCTAAAAATGTTGATAAGGCTGTTGATATTATTCTAATGGATAATGTCGCTAAAATGGATATTGCAAAATCCAATAACGGGTATTTTCTTTACGTTACTGCAATTGGAACATACGTTGATATAAGTTATGTGACAGATTCTAAACTAAAAAAATACTTTGGATATTTTGCATACGTATACACAGGAATTAAAGAGTTTTTTACAATTCCAATGATGAAAGGGAAAATTGTTTATGATGATGGAGATTATCGTGGATACTTTTCGCTAATTTTAGTATTAAATTCAAAAAAAGTTGCAGGATTTAATGTTGTTGAAAAACCAGTTCTTGATGATGGATTAGTTGATGTAGTGTTGTACAGATACGTACCGTTTTTGAATAATCTTATATTTTTTGTATCGTTTTTTATAACACCAAAAGCATTACCTTTTGTTCATAAATTTAGAACTTCTAAATTAAAAATATATACTGATAGTAACCATAAATGGAATACAGATGGTGAAGAATCAAATTCAGGAAATGTTAGTATCGAAGTTATTAGACAAGCAATAGATATTATTGTAAATCCAAAGATTAAGCATAAGCTATTCAAGGAGGAAGAATAATGGAAAAAAGAAAGATGTTAAAACTTAATAAAGAACCTAGTTTACTTGGTTTTGGGTGTATGAGATTCCCAACGAAAAACAATAAAATTGATTTTGATGAAGCAAAAAAAATGATTGATTTTGCTGTTAAAAATGGTGTAAATTATATTGACACTGCTTACTTTTACCATGATGGTGAAAGTGAAAGAGTTGTTAAAGAAATAATTAAAGACTATAAACGTGAAGACTTTTATCTAGCTGATAAAATGCCTTTATGGATGGCGAAAAATAAAGAAGATGTATCTAAAATATTCGAAGACCAGTTAGAAAAGACCGGTGTCGAATATTTTGATTTTTATCTAGTACATGCCGTTAGTAAAGAACGATTAATTGATATAGAAAAATGGGATGTTATGGAAATTTTAGATGAATATAAAGCCCAAGGTAAGATTAAACATATTGGATTTAGTTTCCATGATGATTTAGAAACATTTAAAAAAGCTGTTGATATTTATGATTGGGATTTTTGTCAAATCCAATTAAACTATATGGATATTGATCATCAACAAGGAATTGAAGGATATAATCTATTAACAGAAAAAGATATTCCAGTTATCGTTATGGAACCAATTAGAGGTGGAAGCTTAGCTAAATTTAACCCTGCTATTGAAAAGATACTAACTGATTCAAATAGCGAAGTAACAATGGCTTCATGGGCTCTAAGATGGGTTGGGAGTTTACCAAATGTTAAAGTTATATTAAGTGGAATGTCAACAATGGAACACGTTATTGACAATTTAAAGACTTTTACTGATTTTAAACCACTTAATCCTAATGAATTAGAATTAATAGCCAAAGTAAGAGAAAACCTTCTTTCATTAATTAAAGTAGATTGCACATCATGTAATTATTGTATGCCGTGCGAATATGGAGTAGATATTCCCGGAAACTTTAGAATATTTAATCAACATTCAATGTATAAAAATGATGGCCATGCAAAATGGTCGTATTCAAATATTGATAGTAAAAATATGGGTGGAGATCAATGTGTTGAATGTAATGAATGTATGCCAAAATGTCCACAAAACATTGAGATACCAACAAGATTAGCAGAAATGCAGGAGTATTTAATTCAAAATGGAATTAAATAAGAAAACTTTTAATGAAGTAATTGTTGTTGAAGGGTACCATGATCTTGCTAAACTTAAATCGATATATCCGAATGTTGATATTGAAATTACAAACGGAAGCACAATTGATGATGAAAGACTAAAAAAACTTAAATTATTAAATAAAGAACGAGGATTAATTCTTTTTATGGATCCTGATTACCAAGGAGAAAGAATTAGAAAAATAATTAATGAATTCGTTGGTGAAACTAAACATGCATTTTTAAAGAAACACCAATGCATAAGTAAAAATAAACAAAAAGTTGGAATCGAACATGCGAATTCAAGTGATATTATTAATGGATTAGATAATGTTTTAACAACTAACCAAAGGTACGTTGAAACTGTGACAATGAGTGATATGTATACCCTTAATTTAATTGGATATAATAACTCAAAAAAATTAAGAAAAAAAGTTGGAGAAGCTTTAGGAATAGGTCTTAATAACGGGAAAACATTACGTAATAAATTTAATATGTTTAATATAAAAATAGAATCTATAATCGAAATAATAGAAGGTGAATAATATGAAAAAAATTGGGTCTTCACAAGAAATTAATAAAGTATTAAAAGGCAGTGATTTTTACGTTAAAAAAAGATTTGGACAAAACTTTTTAAAAGATCAAAATATTCTTAATAAAATCGCTGATGCTGGAGCAATAACAAAAGATTCATTAGTTGTTGAAATTGGCCCAGGGTTTGGCGGATTAACTGAATTACTTTTAGATAGAGCTAAACACGTCATTGCTTATGAAATTGATACGGAATTAATTCCGATTTTAAGTAATACATTTAAAGACACTAATAATTTAACATTAATTAATAAAGATATATTAAAAGTTGATGTTGATTTTGATATTAAAGAGTTAGGCATCACTTGTGATAAAGTTGTCGTCGTAGCTAATTTACCTTACTACATTACGACGCCAATCTTAATGAAATTTATCGAAGAATCAACTTTAACATCAAAAATGATTGTAATGATGCAACTTGAAGTAGCTAAACGAATAACTTCTGCTCCTTCAACTAAAGACTACAATTCATTATCAATTGCTATTCAGTATAAAACAGATGCGGTTATAGCATTTAATGTTCCAAGGACTGTGTTTATCCCACAACCTAATGTAGATAGTGCTGTTGTTGTCCTTGATATAAAAGATAAACCTGATCATGAACCAATTGATGAAGACGTCTTTTATAAGCTGATACGAGCGAGCTTTACCCAAAGAAGAAAAACACTATTAAATAACTTAAGACACAACTACGATTTGAATCGAGAACAGATCGAAGTTATGCTAGAAGAACTAGAAATAAAGTTAAATGAAAGAGCTGAAAATCTTTCTATACTCGATTTTATAAGAATTGCGGATTATTTCACCAACAACTTTTAAAAGCTTGTGTAAGATATCAAAATTACTATTTAAACATAAAAAAATCTACAGCAATGTAGATTTTTTATTTAGATTCTATTTTAAATATTCTTTTAATTTTGGAACGCTAGGTACTCGTCCTGCAAACTTAACTTCACCGTCAATAACAAGTGCCGGAGTACTCATAACACCATAACTTAGAATATCTTTATACTCTGTTACTTTAATAACTACTTCTTCTTTACCTAACTTTTCTAAAGCTATATAAACTAGCTTTTCAAGTTTTTTACAACTTGGACAACCTGATCCTAAAACTTTGATTTCCATAATCAATTCTCCTTTATATTAATAAATACCCGAACATGTTAAATAAATACCCGGTAATAATAATTCCTGTAGCTACAATTCCAACAAAAGTGTATAGTAGTCGCGGTTTTATAACTTTTTTTAGTAAGATGATTGAAGGTAAACTAAGAGCAGTTACAGCCATCATAAATGCTAAAACTGTACCGATTCCAACACCTTTTAAAACCAACGCTTCAGCAATCGGCAATGTTCCGAAAATATCTGCATACATCGGAATTCCAACAGCTGTTGCGATTAAGACACTAAAGATGTTATCTTCACCGAGTACTTTATCAATAAACGATTCTGGAATAAAACCATGAATAATTGCACCGATTCCAACGCCAATCAAAATATACTTCCAGACTCTAGTAATGATATCTTTTACTTGTTCAATTGAATAATCATGACGATCACGTTTTGTCATTGCAATAATCGCAATTTCAACTGACGCTTGATTTCTTGTGTTTAAAACAAAGTCTTCAACATATTTTTCCATATCCATTTTACTAATAATTGTTCCCCCAACAACCGCAATTATTAAACCAACAGCAACGTAAGCAAGAGCAACGTTCCAGCCAAAGATACTAGCTAATAAAATTACGGACGCAATATCAACTAATGGTGAGGATATTAAAAAGGAAAATGTTACACCAATTGGTAATCCTGATTTTGTAAATCCAATAAAAATTGGAATTGATGAACAAGAACAAAAAGGCGTTATTGTCCCAAGCAGCGCCCCAACAATATTTGCAGGAATACCGGTTAAGTCACCTAGTATTCGACTGGTTCTCTCAGGTGTAAAATATGATTGAATAAATGATGATATATAAATTAAGATACTTAATAGAATAAAAATCTTAATAACATCAAAAAAGAAAAAAGATGTACTTATATATAACAATGATTCATTATCCATTCCAATAGCATCAAGGATCTTATTAACAAGTTCTTCAAGCCATGACATTTTTAAGAAGATATCATTAATGCTAATGAAAATATCTTTTATAAACTGCATTCTGTTACCTCAGTATTTTTTAAATTAACAATAAACTTACTAAGGAATGATAATTTATCTTTATTAATAAAATATTTCATCCATGTTCCTTCTTTTCTTGAAGTTGCAAGCCCTGAGGATGTAATAATTTTTAAGTGATAGGAAAGTGTTGGCTGTGTAATTGGTAATTTGTCAATTAACGTACAACTACAAGTCTCCCCACTAATTAATAATTCTATTATCTTTAACCGATTAGGGTCACTTAGTACTTTAAATAGTAGTGCATATTCTTCATACATCATAACAACTCCTTATATTATAATTGCAAGTATAGATGGTTATCTATATTATAAGATAGTGATTGGTTTTAATCAATTAAAACAGTAATATAAAAGACGATATCGAACAATCTTAATCTACATTCAATGAAGATTTTATATTTTAATTGATTTGTGATAAAATAGATACGAGGTGAGTTTATGTTAAAAGAAAAAGCTTATGCAAAAATTAACTTATTTTTAAACGTTGTCGGAAAGAGAATTGATGGTTATCATGATTTAGAAATGATAATGGCGCCTCTTGAACTACACGATCTTTTAACGTTTAAAGAAAATGACTCGTCAGAGGTTAATATTACTAGTAGTAAAGTTATTACTAGTAAAAAGAAAGATAATGTTGTCTATAAGGTTGCGATGTACTTAAAAGAAGAATTTAATATTTCAAAAGGTGTCGATATCACTATTCAAAAGAATATTCCGATAGCTGCAGGATTAGCTGGGGGTAGTGCTGATGCTGCTGCTACAATTAGAGCATTAAACAAAATGTGGAAATTAAAACTAAATAAAGAAGAAATGGCCCAAATAGGAGAAAAGTTTGGGGCAGATATTCCTTTTTGTATATATAATCACTTATGTATTGCTCGAGGTAAAGGGGAAGAGTTATTTTTTATTAAAAAGAAATTAAAATTTCCAGTATTGCTAATAAATCCCAATATTAAATTATCTACTAAAGAAGTTTTTGATAGTTATGTAAGTGAAGATACGAAAGTAAGAAAAATATCTGATATGAGTGCAGGTATATATAATAAAAATATCGATATAATTATTAGAGAATTACATAACTCACTAGAAAGTTCAGCATTTAAAATGGAACCTAAAATCCAAGCTCTTAAAAATGATTTAATCGATAAAGGGTTAAAAGGGACATTAATGAGCGGGAGTGGAGCAACAGTGTTTTCCATTTCAAAAGATAAACAAAAACTTAAAGTTGTACATGAAACATTTGGTGACAATTATACAAAGATACTAACAAGAATCAGATAAACGGCTTTATTAGGGCGTAAAATATATTTGTAAACGTTTTTTATATATGATATAATTATAATATAGAATAAAAACAATACAATGCGAGGTGGGAAAGTGAATATTACAGACGTTAGAGTTAAAAAGTTTAATGGTGATAACCGTTTGAAAGCAATAGCTGCTATTACTATTGACGAATGTTTTGTTGTTCATGAATTACGCATAATCGATGGGAAAGAGGGATTATTTGTTGCTATGCCAAGCAGAAAAATGCCGAATGGAGAGTTTAAGGATGTTGCACATCCGATTAATCAAGAAACTCGAAACCGAATCGAAGCTGCTGTAATTGAGGCTTATAATTTATTAAGCGATGAATAAAAAAATATTTTTTAATGTAACTTTTTTCTAAAAGTTACATTTTATTTTGCTTTTTATAATATATAATGATACTGTATTAACGGTTATTCAATTTTAATTAAATTTGGAGGATAAAAATGGCTATTATCGACGGGCACAAAATTAAATTATTTACGTTAAGTGCAAATCCAAAACTTGCAGAAGAAATATCAGAAAAATCTGGGATCCCTTTAAGCAAAATAGATCTTAGAAGATTTGCAGATGGTGAAATTGGGATAGATATTGAAGAAACAGTAAGAGGGTACCACGTTTTCATTATTCAACCTACTCAAGAGCCTGTTAATGAACACATTATGGAATTATTAATTACAATTGATGCATTAAAAAGAGCATCAGCTAAGAACATAAATGTGGTTATGCCTTATTATGGATATTCACGTCAAGATCGTAAAGCTAGATCAAGACAACCAATTACAGCTAAATTAGTAGCGAACTTAATTGAAACAGCTGGAGCATCACGTGTTTTAACTATGGATTTACACGCACCCCAAATTCAAGGGTTTTATGATATTCCAATTGATAATTTTAGAGCAATGCCTATTATCGCTGAGTATTTTAAAAATAAAAACTTTACTGAAAAACTAGTAATAGTTTCACCAGACCATGGTGGAGCAGTTAGAGCTAGAAAATTAGGGGATATTTTAGACTCACCAATTGCGATTGTTGATAAGTATCGCCCATCGCCAAACGTTTCTGAAGTAATGGGGATTGTTGGTAAGGTTGAAGGTAAAATTGCAATTTTAATTGATGATATGATTGATACAGCAGGAACGATTACTGCTGCCGCACAAGCGTTAATGGATAAAGGTGCTATAAAAGTGTATGCAGCGTGTACACATCCTGTCTTTTCTGGTCCGGCAATTCAAAGGATAAACGATTCAGTTCTTGAAGAGGTTATTTGTACTAATACAATTCAGCTAAGTGAAGATAAAAAGTCACCAAAAATTATTCAACTTAGTATTGCAGACTTAGTAGCTAAAGGTATCTTGAACATAATATATGATAAACCACTTAGTGATTTATTCGAATATCATAATAAAAACTAATTATTTTAAGTAGATTCGATATTGAATCTACTTTTTTTTATTGTATTTGTTATAATACTATTAATGGAGGCGATAATATGGATGTAGTTGAAATTATATTAATAAGTTTAAGCATATTATTGGTTGGAATATTAATTTATACAACCAGGAATATAAAGAAAGCATCTGAAAAAGAAGATAATGGTGAGCTTTTAAGAGATATAATTAACTCACAAAAAGAAGAAAACTTTAAACTCATAAATAATATTACTAAAGAGTATGGAGACTTAAAGGAACATCTTGCTACAAGCATAGGAAAGAGCAGCAAAGATACTGTCAAGGACCTTAATGAGTTCAAAGAAAATCTAAATAAGGAAATCATCAAGAACTTTGAATCACTACATCTAAAAATAGAACATCAAATGGAAAATATTAATAAAAAGGTCGAATTCAGGCTTGATGAAGGCTTTGAAAAAACTAATAAAACATTCACTAATATTGTTGAGAGATTAACAAAAATTGATGAAGCACAAAAAAATATTGAAAAACTATCAACAGACGTTGCGTCTTTACAAAACGTGTTAACAGATAAAAAAAGTCGTGGTACATTTGGGGAAGTGCAGTTAAGTCACATCTTAACATCAATATTTGGCGAAAAAAATGATAAAATATTTGAAACTCAAAAAACATTATCAAACGGGAAAATAGTTGATGCATTACTTCATATCCCTGATCCAATGGGTGATTTAGCAATCGATTCAAAATTTCCTTTAGAAAATTATCAAAGATTAGTGGATAAAGAGTTACATGAATCTGAAAGAGTACTAGCAGCGAGAAAATTTAAAACAGATCTTAAAATTCATATAGATGATATTGCTAATAAGTATATTATTCCTGCAGAAACGAGTGATCAAGCAGTAATGTTCTTACCTGCAGAAGCAATCTTCGCAGAACTAAATGCATATCACCAAGATATAATTGAGTATGCACAAAAAAGACATATCTGGATTGCATCGCCAACAACACTTATGAGCCTGTTAACAACAGTTCAGGTATTATTAAGAAATGTTGAAAGAGATAAACATGCTAAAGTTATTCAAGAAGAACTAATGAAGCTTGGTGATGAATTTAAAAGATATCAAGATCGTTGGGATAAACTATCTAGAAATATCGATACTGTAAATAAGAGTGTTAAAGAAATACATACTACAAGTAGTAAAATAGGTAAAAGATTTGAACAAATATCAAATGTTAAAATTGAAAAGAAAGAAGAAATAGAATAAAAAAGGACTAGGTAAATTTATAATTTACCTGGTCCTTTTAGTTTAATTAAATTTTACCAATCTTCGTCGTTGTCCTCGATATCAAATCCTTGGTCTTCTGTGTCAACCACTTCTGCCCAATCACTCATTTGTGTAACTTTCTCAATAAATCCTTTGTTAATATCATAATCAACTTTAACAACAAGTGAATTTGCAATTAAATCGTGAAGTCCTTTACCGTCTTCTCGAGCTAGCATCATAATAAAGGCAACGATTACGGCCAAAACAATGAGGTTAGATAGTATTGAAACAATGATCAAATACGTCAGATAGTTTGAATGTACCAGTAATACAAAAGGGACAGTTGCATATAAAGACCAGTTTTGAACTGCTCTTACAAAGTGCTGTTTAAATGATGGATTTTCACCAAACTCATTGATTGCTTTAATTCTAAGCATTTTCTTACCAAGTGTTTGCCCATTCATTTTATATGGAATATAGACAAAATATAAAATACCAATGAAGAGTTCGATTAAAATAGAAAAGACAATGAAATTAGCGTAGTCGTTATCGATATCAAATAAATCACTCGAAGCTCCTAAAATTAAGTCAAAAAACCCATCTAAACCAAAAGATATTAAATATGGTATTGTTGCTAGTATAACGAAAATAAAAACTATTATTGCATCAATAATTGCGGCTGCAATTCTTTCGCCACTTACTTTCCGTTTCATAAAATCAGCTCCCTATTCATTTCTTAATGCCTCAATTGGCAATTGTTTCCCAGCTTTAATTGAAGGTATCAAGCCACTTATAAGGGCGATACCAATACTACCTAAAATTGCAAAGCCAAGTTTTGTGTAATTAATCGTTAATACTTTTTTAGGATCAACATATGGTAAGTATTCTAAGATTAAGTCGTTATAGTTGTTAGCTAAGTAGATATTTAGGCCAATAACTAAAACAATTGATAAGAATACACTCAATATACCAGCAATAAATCCAATAATTACTGTTTCACCAGTAAAAATAATTTTTACATCGTTTCTTGTACCACCCATTGATCTAATTAAACCGATTTCTCTTTTTCTTTCTAAAATACTAATTGAAAGAATTAATAATAGCATTAAACCACCTGTGATAACTGCAATTGATACAATTGCGCTAAAGATAAACTGGATAATGTACATGAATAGTGATGTTAAACCAAGTAACAGATCAAAATCAGAACCATAGTTTTCAATAACAATAAAGCCATGAGCTTCAATATCTTTTATAATCTCAATTTTTTGATCAATCAAATCAGATTTAATAAATCCTAAGTAACGTTCGTTTATTTGATTAAATTCGTAATTATAGTCTGATGGAGAACTTATGTGATCATCTTGATAATCAAGATTGTTAATAAAGCTTTCATCAAATAACATAGTTGTAAATAGATTATTATCGAATATCCCGACTAATGTGAAGGTATCGCCACCACTTTTAGGTGTAGTATAGTCAATATTCCAACTATAATCTGAGTAATTACTACAGTAAATCTGTGTTGTTTCATTAAATCTAATTGGTGTATTTACGTAATCGTATAAACTACTAATATTTTGTGTAAAATCACCAAGTACTACTTCGTCATATCCCGAAGGTGGATTTGCAAAATTACCATCCCAAATACCTGTTTGAATGCAATCACCACTAGATAATCCTGAATTAATTGATGAGTAATTTATTGTATAATAATAGCTTGAATATATTTTGTATTCTTTATTTTTTAACATATCCCAAAGTTCTGTTTCTGTTACATAAATATTTTCATTTATCAACGAGTAAGCAGCGCTTAATGGAATCGCAAATTCATTACTATTTTCAGGTAACCTACCATCATCAATAATATTTGTGAAGGTATCTAAAAGCACTTGGTTTGTTGGCGATGCCATTCCGGAAAAAGTAATTATATCATTGTATACTGTTCCAGAAGAAATATTCTCGCCGATTGTAAAGCCAACAGTAGGAGCATAAAACACTTCTTTAAAGTAATCAAATTCAGAATTAAAGATATTTAAAAGCTCTGATGTTGATGTACTATCGTCGTGTTCTGTATAAATATACAAATCAGGATTATTCTTTAAAATTGTATCTTTTGAATCAAGACCAGCTCTAATAGTGCTAAATAATGAATCAATTAAAATTAGACCAATTATTCCAATACTTAATCCAAGGGATACTAAGAAAGTACGCCATTTTTTACCTCTAATATTAAATAATGCTAATCTAATAGCTTCTTTAAATTTAAGTTTTTTTCGATTTTTTTCACGTTTTAAAACGATTTTCATTTTTTTATCTTTTGGATCAGAATCATGAACAACGACACCATCTTTTAGTTCAATAAATCTTGTTGAATATTTTTTTGCAATTTTTTTGTTATGAGTTACTAAGATAACGAGTTTATCTTTGCTTATCGATTTAATGAGATCCATGATTTCAGTTCCAGTTTTCATATCTAGAGCACCGGTGGGTTCATCAGCTAAAATAATATCTGGATCACTTATTAGTGCACGAGCTATTGAAACTCTTTGACGCTCGCCACCTGAAAGTTCATTAGGTAGTTTATTAACGTGATCTTTTAAGCCAACTTTTTCTAGTAACACCATAGCTTTTAAATGACTTTCTTTATGGCTAACGCCGGAAAGTTTAATACTTAAAGCAACATTTTCAATAACAGGTAAGTGTTCAATTAAGTTATAGCTTTGAAAGATAAAACCAATTCGATGATTTCTAAAGAAATCCCATTCTTTTTCAAAGAATTGTGTTGTTAAACGATCATCAATTACCATATCACCTGAAGTTGGGGTATCAAGTCCACCTAAAATATTAAGAAGAGTTGTTTTACCACAACCACTCGGGCCGTATATCGCAATTATTTCACCTCTTTCAAAATATAGTGTGATCCCTTTTAATGCATGATAGCCATTTTTACCTTGAGTATATACTTTGTGAATTTCGTTAAGTTTTATCATATCATCACTCCTTTCTCAATGCTTGAATCGCATTTAGATGAGCAGATTTAAATGATGGGATTAATCCAGCAATAACTGAATAGATAACACTAAACAATACAACCCCTAGTATTACTAATATATTAGGCGTTAAAAGTGTCATATCAAATTCACTATTTGTTAATAAGTTTAAAGGTGATTTTATAATACTGTTAAATAAACCGTTAATAAGTCTAGTTAATAGTAAACTTAGGATAATTGCTATAATACTACTAAATAAGCCAAGAATACCGGACTCAATTATAAATATACCTACAATGTTACTCTCACGTGCACCAATAGCGGTTAAAATACCAATTTCTTTAACACGTTCTAATATTGATGTATATATTACTAGTCCAATCAGAATCCCTGATACTAAAACAGTTATTCCAGCTATCGCAATAAATATTTTTAAGACATTCATCATAAAGTCTTCAATACTACTTGAAAGAGATTCAAAGATATTATCTAATACAATCCCATAATCATCTTTCAGTAATGTTTTAAAAGCATCAATGTCTTGTTCTTTTGAAATACTTAAATAGACAGCGGCAGTATTTTTATAAGTAGCTTCGCCATCATTCATTTGGTCTGATAATGATAGCATTTTATCATAATTAAAATAAATGACTGGGAGATAACCGTCATCAACATACATTCCAACAATTTTGTAACTACCAAATTCTGCTACTTCATCTCCAGAATTAGTATATTCATAAGTGAATATCGTAATCATTTCACCTTCAACTAAATCAAAGATGTAAGATAAACTATCTTCATCAACACTTGAAGATAGTCTTATTGCTTCAGCAGTCTTTGAATTAATAATAATTTCATTATCATTTTGTGGTAAAACACCAAAGAAAGTATTGTCATATTCAAAATCAGTTTGATCATAAGGAATTGCAGTAAGTAAGGTATCAGATTCGATAAATCCTCTTGCCCCAAAACTTGCATATTCAATTACAGAATATCTGACACTTTCTATTTGCGGCAAATTGCTTAGTTCAGTCATTTCATCTTCGGTTATATCAGTTGATTCAATATGATAGATATTATATAAGTCTTCAGGGAATAGCGCACCAATTGACTCGGTTATTGATGTGTTAATACCGAGGATTAAGAATGACAATAAAAAAATTGAAATATATCCAATTGATACAATTGAACTACTAAATAGTGATCTAAACATTCTTGAAGCAACGTTATTTTTAGCGAATTTAAATAACATTTTAAGTTGCATTTTTGGTTGTGATAAGTTTAATTTCTGTTTACTGGTTGTATTTAATACTTGCGGGTCTGAATCAGAGATTATTTTCCCGTCTTCAAGTCTAATAATTCTTGATGCGAATTTATTTGCTAAATCCTCGTCATGGGTTACAACAATTACAACTTTATCTTTTGAAACTTTCTTAAGAAAAGATATAACTTTATTACTTAATTCTTCATCTAAAGCTCCGGTTGGCTCATCGGCCATAATTATTTTAGGATTAGTAACTAGTGCCCGAGCAATACTTACGCGTTGTTGTTGCCCACCTGATAACTGTCTCGGGTATTTTTTAACAAATTTTACTAACCCAACTGAAGTAATTTCTTCAAGTGCTTTCGCCCGAGCAATTTTTTTTGAAACACCTTGAAATAATAATGGTAATTCAACATTTTCTAAAATTGTTAAATGATCAATTAAGTTGTATTCTTGAAAAACAAATCCAACATAATGATTTCGGTAAACTGCCCAATCTTTTTTTGAGAAATTGGATGTATCAATACCATCAATTTCTATTGTTCCTTCACTTACGTCATCGAGTCCACTTAAGATATTTAGAAGGGTACTTTTACCACTTCCACTTTCTCCTAATATAAACGAAAAGTCGCCAACATTAAAATCAAGGCTCACGTCATTAAGCGCGTGAACTTTGTGGCTACCATTTTTATAAGTTTTTTTAATATTTTGTATTCGTAACATAGTCTCCTCCTTGCTTTCTTCCTTTTTCCATACTTACATTATATCATACGAATGTAGTGTCACATAGTGATATTTTACTAATAAATACACTATCTATATTAAATAAAAAAAGAATAAACAGAGGATATAGAATTGTCATATTTGTAACTTTATAACTTAATATATTGACAATTTTTATTAATTTGATATTATGATTATATAAAACGATGAACGGACAAGTAATACTTAAAACTATATTAAGCGATTCTAGAATGGTGCGAGCTAGATTAAAAGATGAGTATGAATAACACCGGGAGTGATGGAAGAAATTTAGTAGAACCATTCGTATACCTGCGTTAAAGGTTAAGCGCTAGAGAAATCTAGAATATAGGTGGTACCGCGGAATTCATTCGTCCTTTGTTTTTAAGGACGTTTTTTTATTATAAAGGAGTGATTTGATGAAAATTACAGTTAAAGAATTAACGAAGACTGCTCAGCAGTTTGATGGTAAGACAGTAATACTTAACGGGTGGGTTAGAAATAACCGTGCTCAAAAGGAATTTGGCTTTATTGATTTAAATGATGGTACATTTTTTAATTCAGTTCAAATTGTTTATGATAGTGAATTAGTTAATTTTAAAGAAGTTAGTAAATTTAGAGTTGGAAGTTCTATGGAAATCGAAGGGACTGTCATATTAACTCCAAATAACAAACAATCATATGAGATTAAAGCAACTAGCGTATTGTTAGTTGGAGATTCACTTGAAGATTACCCAATCCAACCGAAAAGACATAGTCGTGAATTTTTAAGAGAAAATGCTCATTTACGCCCTAGAACTAACCTTTTTAGTGCTGTATTTAGAGTTAGAAGTATTTTAAGTTATGCAATTTATACATTTTTCCAAGAAAGAAACTTTGTTAATGTAACAGCTCCTTTAATTACAACAAGTGACGCTGAGGGTGCTGGTGAAATGTTTAAGGTTACAACTCTTGATTTAGATAAGATACCTAAAAATGAAGATGGAATGATTGATTTTAAATCAGACTTTTTCTCAAAAGCTGCAAACTTAACTGTTTCAGGACAGTTACAAGCTGAAGCATTTGCATTAGCATTTAGAGATGTGTATACGTTTGGTCCAACATTTAGAGCTGAAAACTCAAATACAACAACGCATGCATCAGAGTTTTTAATGCTTGAACCTGAAATTGCCTTTGCTGATTTAAATGACGATATGAACCTTGCAGAAGATATGATTAAATTTATCATTGAATATGTATTAAAAGAAGCACCTGAAGAAATGGCGTTTTTTAATAAGTTTGTTCAAAAAGGATTATTAACAAAACTGGATAAGTTACTTAATAGTGATTTTATAAGAATCACTCATAAAGAAGCTGTTGATGTACTAAAAAGTGCTAATGCTAAGTTTGATCATAAACCTGATTACTTAAGTGATTTAGCAACAGAACATGAGAAATACTTAGTAAAACATTTTGATGGACCAGTATTTGTTAAAGACTGGCCAAAAGATATCAAAGCATTTTATATGAGACTTAATGATGATAATGAAACAGTAGCTGCGATGGACTTACTTGTTCCTGGCAGTGGTGAATTATGTGGTGGAAGCCAGCGTGAAGAGCGACTTGATGTTTTAAAAGCTCGGATGAAAGAAATGGATGTTTCAGAAAAAGACTTATGGTGGTATTTGGACTTAAGAAAATACGGTGGAACAAAACATGCTGGATTTGGTATGGGGTTTGATCGAATGATGATGTATTTAACTGGAATTGAGAATATTAGAGATGTAATTCCATTCCCAAGAACACCGAGAAACTGCGAATTTTAATAGAAAAAGAGCTAATTGTGAATTTCACAATAGCTCTTTTTATTATGTGATAATTATTTTTTTTCTGATTTAAATGCTTCGGCAATACTAGCAGTTAAGCCCATCATACCTTGCATATCTGAAGGGATGATTAATTTAGTAGCTTGACCTTTTGCAACTTCAACCATTGCTTTGTAAGATTCTAATCTTAAGAAGGCTTCATCAGCTCCAGCTTTTTTAATCATTGCGATTGATTCAGCATTTGCTGATTGGACTTTAAGAATTGCTTCAGCGCGCCCTGTAGCTTCTAATATTTTAGCTTGGCGTTCGGCATCTGCAAGTAAAATTTGTGATTCATTTTCACCTTCGGCGCGTAAGATTGCTGCTCTTTTTTCACCTTCGGCAAGTAAAATATCTTGACGACGTGTACGTTCTGCACGCATTTGTTTTTCCATTGCTTCACGAATATCTTTCGGTGGAATAATGTTTTTAACTTCAACACGGTTAATTTTAATTCCCCATGGATCTGTTGCTTCATCTAAGATAATTCTCATTCTACTATTAATTAAGTCACGTGATGTAAGAGATTCATCTAATTCTAATTCACCAATAATATTACGTAATGTTGTAGCTGTTAAGTTTTCAATTGCACGCATAGGCTGTTCGACACCATATGCATATAATTTTGAATCAGTAATTTGATAAAATACAACTGTATCGATTTGCATTGTTACGTTATCTTTTGTGATAACTGGTTGTGGTTGAAAATCGATTACATGTTCTTTCATTGATACTCTTTTGTTGATGTGATCAAAGAAAGGTACTAAGAAGTGAATTCCAACTCCCCAAGTTGTAAAGTATCCACCTAAACGTTCAATTACTACTTCATGTGCTTGTGTTACGATTGTTAGGCGTGAACCTAAATAAACTACTGCAATTACTGCAACTGCTAATAATAAATATAATGCAATCATTTTGTTGCCTCCTTTTCCCTTAAAGGGTTTTTAAAATGGATATCTTGCCCCACTATATACTACATACGTTTCTGACAAGTAATCTCTTAGTGTTTTCTTCTTGCTTGTAAATGCGATTAAAGCAAAATCTATTGCGATACCAGCACTTAATGTTACTAACCAAAATAATGTTTTAAACATTACTTCTCTTAAAAATAATGTATACCAAGTAATTCTTCCTGCAAGTTCTATTTTCATTGATCTTCGACCTAAAGTTTTACCTTTAGTTACAAGATTATGAGTATAATCTAATATTACATAACCAAAAAGAAAGAATAATGCAGAATTAAAATAATATAAAGTTATTGAATTAATGTAGTACTCATTATTATTTCTAAAATCATCGTACATTAACTTATCAGCTGCATCAAATTCTTCTAAAGTAAGAAAGTCATCCTCATATGATATAAACAATGTATCATATCTCAAGTTATAATCATCTAAATTTTCTTGATAACTATTATAGATATGATCGTAATCACCAAACTGATTTTTAACCAGGTTATCCCCAAAAAGTCTAAAAAGTAGTGTTAGAATAAATATAATAACAAAAAAATCAAATAGAAATGCCATGATTCTTCTTGGTGCATTAGCTCTCATATTATAGTTTTACGACAATTAGCTTAACACCTTCAATAGCCAATATTTCAACTTTGTCGTCAACTTCTATGTCGATTTCTCCTGATGTAATTGCCATCCAATATTTTCCTTCAATTTTAACTTCCCCACGACTACCAACAATAATTTCTTTAGTAACGATAGCAATTTTTCCAATTAAACGATCAGCATTTGTACTAATAATATTCGTTTTAAAATAGTTTTTAGCAAGTGGTCTAACTGTGAAAATTAATAACAATGAAACACCTGTGAATATAGCTGTTTGCAAAAGGATTGCTTCTGGGAAGGCAATAGCAACAATAAATGCAACTAAACCACCGAGACTAAACCAAATACTTGTTAAATCCATTGAAGTTGTTTCAATAAAAGCCGCTATTAAAATAACAACAAACCATACAATAATCATATAATCTTCCATAACTTATACCTCCTGGTTTTTCAAATCAATAATAAGGGCATGATCTTCTTTACTCCAAGTCGTTTTATACTTAAACGAGTTGTTGTCAACTAAATCGATTTTTGCCACCTCTGCAATTTCCTTCATAAATCTTTTGTTACAAACTCTAGCATAGCTAGGTTTTACTGTAATTTTATGTCTTTTTTCTTCAGGTATAGCACCTAATTGAAATTCTTCCTTTGATATGGGTTTTACTGCAACCAATAATTCTTTTCTGTCAAGTCCAAGTAAAACACTATATGCTGTATCAAAGTGTGAGCTTGCTGATTTATTAAGTGTGATATTTGATTCATACATTGTTGCTACTCCATCATTTGGTTTTTTAGAAGTCCATTCAAATGACATAATTTCACCTCCGATAATAGTTTATTTTTTAATTCACCTCAATTATACTATAAAATAATAAAAATTTCAAGTTAATTATTTTTAATTATTTTTATTAACCCTTCCGTTTTATGAAAACTATATTATACTATGTTTACTAGGATGTGATTATATGGAAATAAGTGTGTCAAAACAATTAGAAAAAGACATAATTAAAAAGTATCGTAAAGATATATGGAGTAAGTTTATTAAAGGTATAAAAAAATATAATTTAATTGAAGATGGAGACCGTGTCGCTGTTGCTATGAGCGGAGGGAAAGACTCTTTACTTCTTGCTAAATTATTCCAAGAATTACAAAAACACCCTTTAGTAAAATTTGAGTTAGTGTTCATTTCGATGGATCCCGGTTATTCAGATGAGAACCTTCAATTACATAAAGATAATTCAGAACGATTAAACGTTCCATTAAATATTGAAAAATCGAACATCTTTAATATTCTCGATAATACAGCTAAGGACTTTCCTTGTTACTTATGCGCAAGAATGAGACGTGGGTTTTTATATAATATGGCAAAAGAAAAAGGCTGTAATAAATTAGCGTTAGGACATCACTTTGATGATGTTATTGAAACAACGATGCTTAATTTAATGTATTCAGGGACATTTAAAACAATGTTACCAAAAATTAAAAGTAAAAACTTTGAGGGTCTTGAATTAATAAGACCAATGTATTTAATTAAAGAAAAAGATATTATTAGAATAATGGAAAGTAACGCTGTTTACTCAATGGATTGTGGTTGTAGTGTTGCTAGTGGTCGAGTTTCTTCTAAACGAACTGAGATTAAACAACTGATTAGAGAAATGAAAAAAGGGTTTAAAGATGTTGATAAAAGCATTTTTAGAGCTGCTGAGAATGTTAATCTTGATAGTATTGTTTCATATACTAAAGATGGAGAAAGATTTTCATTTTATGATGATTATTAAAAAAAGTCCAATGGACTTTTTTTATTTACCCAAACAAAATTTTGAAAATAGCTCATCTAATAAACTTGTACTTGAGACATCACCAATGATGTCACCAAGAACGATCCATGCATTTTTAAGATCTATTTCTACCATGTCTATTGGCATTTCATCACTAATTGCAATTAACGAATCATTTAAAGAAGTTAAGGCATTATTAAGTTTAGCAATATGTCGTGCGTTTGAGATGTATGTTTGATCAGTACTGTTAATATTGCCTTGTAAGAACATTGTTTTAATTGTTTCTTCAAGGTGATCAATACCTTCTCTTTTTAAAGCACTAACTGCAACACTATTTTCATAAATATGATTTATTTTATTTTGAATATCAATTTTATTGATAATAACGATTCGATTTTTATGTTCTGTTAGTTTTAATAATTCATCATCAGCTTTAGTTAATGGTTCGTTGTTATCAAGAACATATAAAATTAATTCTGCTTCATTAATTAAAGCAATTGATTTATCAATTCCAATTTTTTCAATTAAATCATCACTTTTTCTAATCCCAGCAGTATCAATTAAATTTAGGATTATTCCACCAACATTTAAAGAACCTTCAACAGTATCTCTTGTTGTCCCTTTTATTTCAGTAACAATCGCTTTTTCTTCACGTAGTAAAGCATTTAGTAAGCTTGATTTACCAACATTAGGGCGACCGATAATAGCTGTTTTAATACCATCTCTAATAACTTTACCGTAACTAGCTTTCTCTAAGATGCTATTTATCTTAGTTCTTAATTTTAAGATAGCAGGTTTAATAATGTCGTTTGACAACATTATTACATCGTCATATTCTGGATAATCAATATTAACTTCAATATTTGCGATTATATCTAATAGATCACTTCTTAAATTAGTAATAAGCTTAAATATTTCTCCATCAAGACCTTTGTTTGCTAAAGATAAACTTAAATCAGATTTAGCTTCAATGATGTCCATTACTGCTTCTGCTTTTGTTAAATCAATTCGACCATTTAAAAATGCTCGTTGTGTAAATTCTCCTGGTTCAGCAGCATTGGCACCTAAAATTAACAATATTTCTAAAATTTTATTTGCAACAAAGACTCCGCCATGACAATTGATCTCAACGATATCTTCGGTTGTAAAAGTTTTTGGTGCCCGAAAAACAGTGACTAATACTTCATCAATGTTGTTATTTTTGTATTGGAAATGGCCATAGTGCACAGTATGGGATTTAACCTTTGTTAGGTCTTTTCCCTTAAATACTTGATTTGCAATACTGATTGCTTCATCGCCACTCATTCTAACGATACTAATAGCTCCTTGGCCAAATGCAGTTGATATTGCTACTATTGTGTTATCTTTCATAATTATCACCAAATTTATTATATCATAAGTTCACTATATGTAGTATAATTACGAAAGGTGATTATAATGAAAAAAAGAAAGAATTTAAGATACTACATTAGAATATTTTTACTTTCGTCAATCGGACTAATATCATATGTTATATATGTATCAGTAAGAAATGGTGAATTTGAAGCAGATTTATACGGAAATTTATTTTTTGTTCCAGTCTTTTTCGTAATGTTTACATTCGCTTATGATTATATAATAAATAAATTATTTGGCAAAAAGGAAATTAATCTTGAAGATTATGATAATTTTGTAAAAGTTACCGGATTAGCAATTCAAGCTTCAGGTAGTTACGATATTGAAGATTTTAGAAAGCTTAGAGAAAGCTCTAAGTTTCAAAAAGCTTTAAATCATGCATTTAAGTTAGTTAGTGAAGGTGAATATGATGGAGTTACGTTTGAATTTTTAGAGAAAAAATTTAAAAAAGGAACTTTAGAATATAAAGCAATAATAATTGTGATTGAAGAAGCAAAAAAAATGAAGGATTTATCTTAAAAGACTATCAAAAATAGTCTTTTTGTTTTATAATATAAATACAATAATAGTACTAATTAGAGGTGGGAAAAATGGCATACAAAGCACTGTATAGAACATATCGTCCAAAAGACTTTACTGAAGTAGCTGGACAAGAACACATAACTAAAACATTTGTTAATGCGTTAAAATCTGGAAAGATTGCGCATGCATATTTATTTAGTGGGCCTAGAGGGACTGGGAAAACATCAATTGCAAAAATTATTGCGAAAGCTGTAAACTGCGAACATGCTCCAACATCAAATCCATGTAATGAATGTGATATTTGTAAGGGAATTGATAATAATACAATAAGTGATGTTATCGAAATTGATGCTGCGAGTAACAACTCAGTTGAACAAATTCGTGAAATAAGAGATAAAGTTAAATATTTACCAGGAGTAACAACTTATAAAGTATATATTATTGATGAGGTCCATATGCTTAGTCAAGGTGCATTTAATGCGCTACTTAAAACTTTAGAAGAACCTCCGAAACATGTAATCTTTATTTTAGCTACGACTGAACCACATAAAATCCCGGCAACGATTCATTCACGTTGTCAGCGTTTTGATTTTAGAGGAATTAGTGTTCCTGATATGGTTAAAAGATTAGATTTAATTATTAATCAAGAAAACTTATCTGTTGATGCTGAAGCTGTTAAAGTTATTGCTGAAAGTGCAGAGGGTGGAATGAGAGATGCTATTAGTTTGTTAGATCAAGTTGTGTCTTATACTCAAGAAAAAGTTATGGTAGAGGATGTCCACGAGATTAAAGGAACTGTGTCTAGTGCTAAACTAGTTGAAATAGCAATCCACATAATGAATAACGATGCTGTAAAAGCGATTCATTTGTTTGAAGAACTAATCTTAAAAGGTAAAGAAGCGCCAAGACTTGTTGAAAATCTAATTCGTTTTTACCGTGATATGTTAATGTTTAAAAATGTTAATACAGAAGACTATGAACAACTGATTTTTAAAGAAGAATCATTTATTAGATTATCAAGTAAATTGAGTAATAATATGCTATTTTATTATATAGATATATTAAATAAAGCAGCTCATGATATGAGATTCACTAATAATGCAAAATTATATATGGAATTATCTTTAATCAAGATGATCGATCATCTT
>JASFZA010000089.1:0-13315 GCA_045046715.1 Candidatus Izemoplasma sp. | reverse complement strand
TTCAAGTTTAAATGTTTCAATATTATTTTTTATATTCATCTAATCACCTAAATTAATTATAACATACTAGCCGAATTTTAAGAATTGCAATATACCTAATAAACTAAACAAAAAAAGAATGATTAACTCATTCTTTTTATCTGTTATTTTAAAAAGTTATTTATTTCTTTAATTAATAATTCAATATCATCAAGACTAATATCATTGTGAATAGCGAGTCTCAAGGATTCACCTTTATATCCACCAATTAAGATTCCTTTAGGTAGTAAGTAGTTATACAAGTCTTCAAAACTAAATGAACCTTTAATAAACAACATATTAATATCTAAATGTTGATAGTCAACTGTGATTTCAGAAAACTTATTTAATTCGTTAGCTAAGTATTTAGCATTTTCATGATCAACATTTAATCTTTTAGTCATATCTTTTAGACTTATTAATCCAGCAGCTCCAAGGATCCCGACTTGACGCATTCCACCACCAAGCATTTTGCGATTTCTTCTAACTATATTTATAAAATCTGTCGTTCCACATAAAATACTTCCAATCGGTGCAGCTAATCCTTTTGATAAACAAAAAGTAACCGAATCAGTATATTGACATATTTCACTAGCAGCAACATTTAAAAATGTTGCAGCATTAAATAGTCTAGCTCCATCCATATGAACTTTTAAATTATTATCTTGAGCTATACTATATAGTTCTTTTAAGTAGTCCATTTTTAAAACAACACCACTACCATGTGCATTTTCAACGCATATTAGTGAAGTAGTTGGATAATGAACATCAAGTCCTCTTATTCCTGACTTTACCTCAGTTAATGGCATCATTCCGTTAACTTCTTTTATTAAATGGAATGATACACTACTTAAAACAGCAGTAGCCCCTACTTCATAGTTTTTAATGTGTGAACCTGTTCCAACAATTATTTCATCACCACGTTGTGTATGACTCATAATTGCAACTTGATTCCCAAAAGTACCACTAGGAACAAATATTGCACTTTCTTTACCTGTCATACGTGCTGCAAGCTCTTCAAGTTCAATAATTGTCGGATCATCTTGATAAACATCGTCTCCAACTAGAGCATTAGCCATCGCATGACGCATTTCTTTTGTTGGCTTTGTTACAGTATCGCTTCTAAAATCTATCATTTTACCCACCTCGATATAATTTATGTTAAATCTTAAGTATTCATTATCATTTTTAGAGAAATAGCCACAATTTGTGGCTATTTTCTTTTATTTAGTTAATTCTAAGAACATTTCTATTTCTTCAACCAATACATCAAGTGAAGAATTCCAAAATTCTTTACTTGAAACATCAATATCAACTATTTTTGAGACTTCTTCAACTGACATTTGTCCCGTTTTTCTTAATAGTAAGTTAACTTTATCAACTACTTCAGGTCCTTCTTTAATAAACTTAGCATATATTCCTTTAGCAAATAATAATCCGAATGCATAAGGGAAGTTGTAAAAGCTTAACCCACCACGGTAGTAATGTGATTTGTTAACCCACATATAAGGATGCAAGAACTTAGGATCTAAACTATCTCCATAAGCCTCTAATTGAGATTTAACCATCATTTCATTTAACATCCGCGGATTAAGCGGTGTTGTTTTACGTTTATCAAACACTTCTCCTTCAAAGATAAACCTACTTAAAATATCAACAATAACTTGAGTTGATCCTTTAAGTGATTGTTCTAAGATGAATATTTTTTCCTCTTTTTCAGCATCTTTTAATGCGGCGTTTTTTATAATAGTTTCACAAAACGTCGAAGCTGTTTCAGCAACTGGCATTGTATATCCTGAATTTAAAATCTTTTCAGCAAATATTTGATCACCGTGATATGCGTGTCCAAGTTCATGTGCTAGTGTAATAACACTACTAAATGAACCACTAAAGTTAGTCATAATCCGTGACTGTTTAATTGGATGTAAGTTAAAACAAAATGCTCCACCTCTTTTACCAGATCTTGGTAAAAAGTCAATCCACTCTTCTTTATATGCGCGTTTAGCTAAGTCTTCAAGTCCTGGGCTAAACGTTCTAAAGTTTTCAAAGATATAATCCATAGCTTCTGGGATTGTAAATTCTTTACTACTTTTACCAATTGGAGCAAACAAATCATAATATGGTAATCCATTTTTATGACCTAGTAGTTCCCCTTTACGTTTTAAATATTTATGAAAGTGTGGTAAATAGTCACGCATTGAACTTATAAGTGCATCTAAAGTTTCTTTTTCTAATCTTGAATCTTTTGTGGCTTGATTTAATGCTGAGCTATAACCACGCATTGCACTTAATTCGTTAACCTCACCTTTAACACCATTTAATGCAAAAGCAACTGCTTTGTCAATCTTCTCGTAAGCTTTTAGTTCTGCTTCATAAGCATTTTTACGTACTTTAGCATCACCACTAGCGCTTAAATTACGAACTTCTGATAAAGTAATAACCTTACCATCATAATCAACTTCTAAAGTTGACGTTAGTAAACTTTGAAGTTGTCCCCAAGCAGTTGAACCTGTTTGTTTCATCTTAGCGATGATTAATTCTTCTTTATCACTTAAAACGTATTTACTCTCTTTAACAATTTCAGTAATGATAAATTCATATTCTTTTAATTCTTCATTACGATTAATAAGTTCTTTTAGTTTATCAACTTTAGGCAACCACTTTGTAAAATTCGTTTGAAAAGCAGTTGTTTGACTTGATAACTGTTGAAGTTTATTTAAATGCATTCCAGCTTCTTCATCAAGAGCATTCGTAGCCATTCTTAAACTACCATATGCAAAACACTTTAAAAATACTGTTCTAATTTTAGTTGCTAAATTAAGATATTCCTTAATTACATCAACAACGTTATCAAAACTATCTAATTTGCTATTTGCAAATTCATCAGCTTCAACTAAATATCCTTCAATTTCTTTAATTGCAGCTTTAAACTCTTTACTTTCAAAAGAAGTAAACAGTGAATCTAAATTCCATTCGTTCATAATTTCGCCTCCTAAGGTATACATATATTTTATCATACATAATATGAATTTTGCATATTTTAATGATTATATTTATTAAAACCAATTACATCTGGTTATTCACTAGTGAATTGGTTTTTAGCATTTTTTAATAATTTAGATATGACATATATTGTAAAATAGTCACTAATTGTTTAAAGTATACTAGTAAGGGAATTACAATTTCATCTTATTTATAATCGAAACACTATTTATAATTTTTGCAATAAGGTTGACATGCGAACTAAAATCCCTTAAATTAGATAATAAGTGAAAAGGAGAATGATCTATGAATAAATTTTCTGTAAATGAATCATGTATCAACTGTAAAGCTTGTGTGCGTGTTGCACCTAAGGTTTTTGTAATGGAAGGTAACCAAGCAATTGTCTTTAATCAACCACGTAATGTAAATGAGCAAAAGAACGCTCAGTCTGCTCTTGATGTATGCCCTGTTGGCGCAATTACTGTTGTGATTGATGATTCACTAGAACCGATTAAATCAACTGATAATATTCGTAAAACAATCGAAAAATATCCAGTTTTAAACTATAAATTGGTGAAACTAAATAAAAAGTTTGAACGTTTATATAACCCCGTAATGTGGAATACTGTTGCGAAGTTCGCCACATTTAAAGATGCAGCTAAAATGACAGGTTTATCTGTTTGTGAAATTCTTCATTACGTAAACTTAGAACTAGGTCTTGAAGAAAACTTAAAATCTTCATTCCCTAATTGCATTACTGATAGTGTTGAAGATAAAATTGACTTTGGTGTAAATATTTCTTGGGATGTTCCAAATAGCTTTACTGAAATTGACGTTTCTTCAAAAAATGATTTAGAAGATATAATTGCCCTTCTTAAAGATTTAAACTCTAAAGAAACAATAGATTTCCATAGCAATGATATCAGTAATCCACTAATTGAAACCATCAAAAGTTTAGGATACTTATATAATATTGGCCAGATAAATTTAAAGAAATATATTATTTCAGTATACAATGATAATAATATTGATCGTCGTATAAAAAATAAATATGAAAAGCTAGACGTTAGATTAATGAAGAAAGACCCATTTGATATCATCCTTAAAAAAGCTTATGGATTAAATCAAGGAGATGGGTTTATCCTCATCCAAACATTCATCCCTCATCCACTAATTAATATGCTAGTTGAACTTGACTATGAATATGAGATTGATAATAAAAAAGTTGATGAAGTATGGGTCTACTTTACAAAAATAGCTTCTACTTTTAATGAAAATAGTGATTTAGATCAAGCTAGACCTTCAGTCACTATCCAATCTGCTACACCTGTTGGATACCCAATCATAATGAGATTACTCCAATCTAAGAAAATGCGTAAACTAGTTAAAATTGTCGATCTTAAAATATGGGAAGAAACAGAAAAACATTTAGGGTGGATTGTTAATAAAAAAGCAGATATAAGTTTTAGTGCAGTTATTACAGCAACTAAACTTGCAAGTGTTGATGTTAAGATGCCGGCGGTATTTGTTTGGGACAACTTTAGTATCTTAACAAAAGATACATCAGCTAAAGCGTTTGCTGATTTAAAAGGTAAAGATATTTATCTTCCACTATTTGAAGATGCACCACCTGCTAAGATTACTAAATACTTAATTGAATCTTCAAATGGTAATATAAAAGACTATAATTTCAAATATGGTGAACCATTTGGAAGACCTAATGAAATGTACCGTGATTTTGTTGATGGTAAGATTGATACAGTGTTGTTAAGAGAACCTGAAGCAAGTTTTGCAATTAATAATCTTAATAAAATGAATATTGAATATTCAGAAATTCCTTACGGTGAAGTTTGGAATGATATCAATAAAGGATTTGGATTATTCCCAAACGCTGGAGTTGTTATTAAAGGCGAATTTGTCAGGAAACATCCGAAAATTGTTGAAGCAATTTCCGAAGAACTAAAAGAAGCTATAAACTGGGTAAATAGTCATAAGAAAGAAGCCTCAGATTTAGCATTTGATATGATGCGTGCTAAAAGTGATGATGTTGAGTTATTTTTAGACCGTGTAACATATAAATATGTTGAAGGTGATGAACTTGTAAGTAAAGTAAAAGAGTTTTATGACATTTTAGTTGAAAGTGACATTATTCAAACTGAAGTAAATCAAGAATTACTTGACGTATTTAAAATATAACAACTAAAAAAGTACACTACAAATTAATATTTTGTAGTGTACTTTTACTATATTATTTTAATGCGATATTTAATACTTCATCAATTGTTGCTACTGGAATGATTGTTAAGTTCTTAAGTACATCTTCAGGAATATCATCTAAATCCTTTGTATTTTCTTTAGGAATCATAATTGTTTTTAAACCAGAACGGTGAGCTGCAATTGTTTTTTCTTTTAGTCCACCAATCGGTAAAACACGACCACGCAATGTGATTTCACCAGTCATTCCTAATAAATGATCGACTTTTTTATTTGTTAAAGCTGAAACAATAGCTGTTGTTATTGTAACCCCGGCACTAGGTCCATCTTTTGGAACTCCACCCTCAGGTACATGAATATGGATATCGTTAGCTTCAAAGATATCAGGATCAACACCAAGTTTTTTATAGTTAGCTCTAACGTATGATAAAGCTGCTTGTGCAGATTCTTTCATAACGTCTCCTAATTTACCTGTTAAAAGAAGTTTACCAGATCCTCTATAGTAATTAACTTCAACTTGTAATGTATCGCCACCAAACTGAGTATAGGCAAGACCAGTTACAACTCCAACTTGATCAACTTCTTCAGCCATCGTATTTTTGAAACGAGGTTTACCTAAAAACTCTTCAACATTGTCTTCAGTAACTTTTACTTTAGGTAATTTATCACCTAAAATTTGTTTAATTGCTTTTCTTATTAAAGACCCAATTAAGCGGTCAAGCTGTCTAACGCCAGCTTCTCTTGTGTATTCTCTTATTAGTTTCATCATCGCATCATCAGTAATACTAAATTTCTTAGGATCAAGACCATGAGTAGATATTTGTTTTGAAACTAAATGTTTCTTAGCGATATTAAGTTTTTCAATTTCTGTGTAACTAGATAACTCAATAATTTCCATACGGTCACGAAGTGCCGGTGGAATATTACCTAAATAGTTAGCCGTTGCGATAAACAATACTTGACTTAAGTCATATTGTTCTTCTAAGTAATGATCACTAAAGTGAGCATTTTGTTCAGGGTCAAGCACTTCAAGCATTGCCGCGCTTGGGTCACCTTTATAGTCTGAACCAAGTTTATCTATTTCATCAAGTAAGAATACTGGATTCATTACTTTAGCTTTTTTCATACTTTGTAAAATACGTCCCGGTAAAGCTCCTAAATAAGTACGACGATGTCCTCTTATTTCTGCTTCGTCTTTAATCCCACCAAGCGACTGTTTTACAAATTGACGACCAAGAGCTGAAGCAATCGATTGCGCTAATGACGTTTTACCTACACCAGGTGGACCAACTAAACAAAGAATTGTTTGTGGGTTTTTACCTGTTAAAAGTTTAACACTTAAATATTCTAAAATTCTTTCTTTGACTTTTTCAAGACCAAAGTGTGTTAAATCTAAATTGTCACTCGCTTTATTAATATCTTTTTCATCAACACTAACTTCATTCCAAGGTAAATCAATTAAGAAATCTAAATAAGTTCTAATAACTCCACTTTCACCACTAGATGCTGGAAGTGTTTCGTATCTACTTAATTCATATAATGCTTTCTCTTCAATATGAGCAGGCATTTTTTTCTTTTTAATTTTTTCTTTTAATAAAGCAATATCTGATTCTTTTTTAACTTTATCGCCTAGTTCTTCTTGGATAGCTTTCATTTTTTCTCTTAAGTAATACTCTTTTTGATTTTCATCAATATTTTGTTTTACAGTTAAATTAATTTTATCTTCAATTGTATGTAAATACTTTTCACGTTCAATATCTTCAAGTAAATATGTTAAACGTTGGTTTAGCGAGCCTGTTTCAATATATTTAAACTTAAGATTCTCAGCTAAACGTAAATTACTTGCTAAAACATCACATAATTTATCACTTGTAGCTCCACTTTGAACTGTATCAATTCCAAGTTTAGGATTGTTTAATAATACTTTTGCATTTTCAACAATTTGTTTAATAATCATTCTTACTAAAGCTAACTCTTGATCAATATCTTCTAAGATAGTAGGTAGTGTTTTAAACTTAGTCATAAAGAAAGGACTAACACTTTCAAAGTTTAATATTTCCGCACGAACGATTGGATCAAATTTAACTTTAAAGTTACCATTAGGTAGTTTTATTTTTAATCCTATCTTAGCAACTACACCAAAACGCAATACGTTATCAATTGTTGGTTGTTGAAGATTCGGATTCTTTTGAACAAGTAATAATACATAATTATTATGATTTTTTTCTGCTTCTAATAATGCTTTTTTACTCAAGCTACGTCCAATTTCCGTACGTAATTCCGTATGTGGAAAAGGCGCAATCCCTCGGATTGCGATACTTGGTAAAGTTCCTTCTGTTAATATGTTATTTTCAAACATTTACATCACCTCTTGTTTAATTGTTATGTACCTATATTATACTCATAAATAGTTTATTTTTCAATCTTAAAGCAAACAATAGTTTCTGCGATAGATTATTGATTATTATAGTATAGAATAGATAAATTAGATAGTAATATGATTTATAAAAAAGAAGTCAATAAATGACTTCTAAATTTGAATTTCAATTTGTATTCTCTTTTTTCTTTTCATCTGGCTTAGCTTTTCTTATTTCTAACATTATTACTGGGAAATACAATACTAGCATAATGAAGATAAATGACTGCCTATCTCCATAATCAAAATATGCAAAATCAACTGTACGTTCAGCCAAACCCAGCTCATTGATTTCAAACTGGAGCGGTTCATCAAACAATAGGAAAACCCCATAAAATATTTTATCATCAAATATATTATATGGTTGTCAGTTACTAATATAAGACTTATTCTTTGTTCATCTGTTTCAGTGATTATAAATGAGTTACCTTGCCACACTTGATATGTCTGCAATATTTGATCCTCAATAATAAGTTTTTCACTATTTGAGTAAACAAGATACCTTCTAGTACTATCAGTAAAATCTAATTCTTCTTGTAACAATAATCCATATTTATTAACTAGTATTTGCTAAAATCAATATTTATATTTTCTATTTCACGTTTACTTAATTCTTTTTTTCGCTTTGGAAATTTAAATATTGGTACAAGTAGTATTGAACCTATAATGAAAATTGTTTCTTTACCGATATAATCAAAGTACGGTGAACTTATTGTTGGCTCAATATATATCAATTCATTTATTTCAAATGATAATGATTCATTGTTATATTCGAATATTCCATAATAAAATCTATCTCCATATACATACTTTACAATACTTAGTTTATATTCATTATCAGCTAGAATTGTTCTTTGCATTATAATCAGATTAAATGAGTACATAGGATTTAAGTGTTCATCAAAAAAGTAATTGTTATCATTATAATCAAACCACCAAATTGAGTAAGAGTCATCGTAATACATATCATTATAAGTTTCTAATATTTTGTAATTACTATTTACGTTATCTAATATTTCCCTGTCGCCATTATTATAAGTTATGTAGTAGATACGGTCGGAATTTCGATAGGAACTATCATAATAATATATTATAAACTCATCAGTAATCAATTCTACATAATAAGGGGAAATTTCAAATGTATTTCCCCCATAAATATTCAACTGACCTAGTTCTAAATCTTTTATAACTAACTTATCAGTTACAGAATAAACACTATATCTATCAGGAGTTTCTGTATAGTCTAGTACGTCAATTAAAACTAGCCCATTATGATTTAAAGAATAAATCTCATAAACATCATCACTACTATTGTAAGAAAAATCAATCGACGTTCCGTTAGTATTATAATGGTTAATATTACTAGAACTAAAATCACTAATTTTTGTTTCAACTAGTCCATCTAGTAAATATATTCCATTAGAATCAAATAAATAAATATCGCCTTCAACTTCCTTTAGCGGCGATTCTTCTATATGTAAATGAAGACCAATTACAGTTAATTTATAATTAATAACACTTTCTAGTTTGCGAGTTCTAATCACTTCTTTTGTTTCGTTACTATATACTGTTAAATAGGAATCGTGGTCATCACTTACAATATAATATAAGTAATCATCACTTACAACAAAATCAACAAGCTCTCCATCCAGGGTATCATCATCAATACTATAATGATTAACTGAAGTATAGTCTACTTCTAGTTCACTGTATTTAACATAAAAATTATCTTTGTCTGCTTCTTTAATTAAATTTGTATAATTAATTGTTCGTGAAGAAATTAACATAAATAATAGTGCGAAAATAGTTATTATCGGCCAAATTTTAAGTAGTTCTAATCCCCATTTTTTATATAGTAAATACTTCATAATTTTTATCACAATAAAAACTAAAATAATGTAGAATAGTATACTTATTACATTATAAGTGAATGACTGACGTTTATTAAAATATAGAATATATAATGGTAGATAAAATAACAAATAATAAACTTTAATAATTAATGATGTATTTGACATCTGGAATTTTTTATTTTCTTCTTTATTTATATTTTCTTCTTTATATGCAATAGCATAACTAGGTAGAAAAAGCGCAAGCGAGGCTAAATAAATGATAAAAATCATAGGTACACTAAAATATAAACCACTTTTAAAATTTTCATAAATCAATGGTAAGTAAAGTAAAAATAGTATATTCACTATTGCTATAAAAAAAACTAAAATTTTCGTTCCTAATTCTACTTCTTCATTAAAATTCTTATATATTAAAAAATATACACAAAAGAAAGTGTATAAAATAGTTATTATATGAAATAAGTAGTACATAATATCCCCTCCAGTATTTATTTTAGTACATATATTTATTCAAAGAAGTAATTCAAAAAGTAAACAGCTCCAAATCCAGTTCCAAATAGTATAGCAATAGCAAATGCCATTAAAACAATTGCAAGTATTACATCTTTTATTGTTTTACGTTTGTAGCCTTCTCTATACTCAGTTCTCCCGGAAGTATTCTTAGGTCTACTTTCAAATAATGAGTGATAATTTCTTGGCATGATTACACCTCCTTTGTAATAATTTTATCATGTATCTATTGTTATATCATGTATTTTCCAAAATTATTTGACACAAAGTAAAAGTACGATAATATCACTCTAAAGATTGTTTCATCTCTTTAAGACTATAGTTTTTTCAACATTAAGACATATGGTTCTTCATATCTAATAGGCACCAAAGAGTCACTAATATTATGTAAATCAACATTAGTTGATTTTACATGAGTTGTAAATCCGATTTTTTTATACATCACTTCAAGCTTAATAAACTCATTGTTGTCAACCCCAATAGTTACTTCATTAAACCCTTTATTTTTTATTCTTTTAAGAACCGTGTTCATTAATTGCTTTCCATAACCCTTACCTTGATGTTCTGATTCAATTCGATACGCACAAAGATATGCACGGCTAGTACCATTTGCTTCATCTTTATCTTCAGAGTCCCAAAAAATATATAGTTCCCCGATAAGTTTATTTGATAATACGACAGTCCAAAACTCAATATTTTCATTGATCAATTGTTCAAGAAAATATAAGTACGTTGGCGAATTAGAATAATTCCATAGCTTCTTAAATTCCTCTATCTTTGCAATCCGCACTTCCATGACTACACATCCTCTTAATTTAAACTAGTATATTAAATAGACATTAGTTTCATCTTCATCATATAATTCAAATCCACTTTTTATGAACGTTCTTAGTGAAGCCGTGTTATGCTGTCTAACTACTGCGTATAATACTTTTATATTAATCTCTCTAGCGTAATCGATAGTCGCTTTTATTACTTCAAATCCATATCCTTGTTTTCGGTAATCCCGATGTGTTTCAAGACCCTCAACAACTACTTTATCTTTATCTTTTATAAGCCGGCAAACTGAAATAAACTCATACCCACTTTCGAGAATATAATAGAATAAGAAGTTTGGATCATTTCCTAAGTTATTAAGATAATTTAAATAGTCATTTTTAATATTACTTTTGATTTCCAGTAGTTCAACATCACTAAGTATAGAAGGCTCATACCCACGATCTTCTAAAAGCCCATAGTTATAAACATCAAACCATTGTAACTTAGTATTGTTATCTAAATTTTTAATATTATCCTTAGTCCATATCATATGAATCATCTCCACTCATATTTATCATATTAAAATGACTTCTTTTAGTTGTGTTTGTGTTTATCAATTGGAAATATACTAAATTTTAGACTATTGATCCCATTATTATTGTATTAACAATCATAAAAATTTACTCAGTAAAGAATTTCCTCATTCTCATCATCATCTTTATTTGTAACTTCAGTTATCCGATTTTTCCCGTTTACTTTTGGAAATAGAAGCATAAATCCAACAGCAAATACAAATGCCCCATTAACATATTCAAATATTGTTAAGTCTAAAGCAATATCATGTTCTACTAGTTGATTGATTTCAAAATATAATGTAGATGAACCATAATAATAAATACTGTAATATAGATTATCATCAAAAACTTTAAATCTTATTATCTCAATAGAAGTTAAATAATTATATTTGCTATCAAACATTACTGGATTAAAACTTTGTATAATATTTAGTTCTTCATCTATGAAATTATTCCCATTAACGCCTAAGTAATAATTTAACGAATAATATTTATCATTATATACCCCTGTATTATCAACATGGCTACCATCATACTTTGTTGTTGATATGGAACCATCAATATTTAATACGTAAAATAGTTGTATTCTAAATATATCAGGCCACTCAGCTTTAAACACAAGATTATTGTCTGTAGCTAATATTAAATCATAATTTCTTAAAGATTCTGGTATTTGATAAGTACTTCCTCCATAAATTTCAATTGTATTAATCTCACTATTGCTAATTATTAACTTATCAGATGATATAAATGCTCTTATAGTTTCACTATCGTCTAATGTATCAACAAGTTGTAATCCATCTACATCAAGAACATAAATTTTATACAAGAAATCAACCTGTTCACTTAATACATACAATTGATCATCATTTTCAATAAAAGTACTCGTGTTTAAATTGTTTATATCAAATACTTTTGTGAAATCAGTACCTTCAATAGTGTATATCCCATCAGTATCGAAAAAATAAATAGTTTCTTCTATTTTAAAAAACAGTTCTTTTCGGTCTGCATATCTATCCCTTGGTATATCTTCCCCAAATTCTTCTGGGTTAATTAACTTTCTTTCTAAAATAATATCATCTTCTAAAATATCATAAATTTTTATATATACGTTTCCATTTCTCATGTAAGTTACATAGTACAAGTAATTATCATTAAAATAAAAATCAATAACGTAAGAATTGATATCACCATCAAAAACTGAAATTGTATTTAATGAGTAATAATCACTAAATAAGTTTCTTGATACCTCTTGATCATCATCATTATTGTAAATCATAAAACCATTTACAGGATCTAATCCTTTGACAAATACTATGGAAATAATAATATATCCCAATACAAATGATACTACTTGAATTGTAATAAATATATTATTGTATTTCGTTTTTTTAATATAACTAATCAAATAGAAAATTAAGTAGATTAACCCTAAAGTAACGATTGAATTGATAATAAAAGTTGATTCTGATTTAGTTCTGTTTATGTATAAAACGATTATTGGAGTATAGATAACAAGGTAAAACAATACAATCGCATTTGAGATGTTTTTAAATTTAAAATTTTGTAAATAAGCATTTAATGATTTAAGAATGACTTTTATTAATACAAATAGTGATAGAAATAATAAATTAATAAACATTGATGCAAACTCGGAATAATACATACTACTGAAAATATAAGGTAATGCATAAAAAACACTTAGTATGGCAAAGTATGAAAATAAAGTAACTACTTTCATCGTTGTAGTAATATCTTCCCTTAAACTTTTATATACAAAAAAATACACACAAAATATTGTGTATACGATTTGAATTGAAAAAAATAAATAAAGCATAATAACCCCTCCAGTAATTTGTTCATATCCCTAATATTTGATAACTATTATTAATATTATATCACGTAAGATATAAGTATACATTAGATTTTATCATAAGATAATATTTATTGTATACTTTTTATATAGGAGTCAATTCCTATAAGAAAAT
>JASFZA010000088.1:0-4415 GCA_045046715.1 Candidatus Izemoplasma sp. | reverse complement strand
CTTCATAACTAATATTGTAATATAGATATTCCCTTGAATAGTTTAAACTATTCAAGTCATCAACATCAAATACTAGTTCTGCAGTATCTTCTTTAACACAACCGCTTAGTAACAATCCAAACATTACTAAGATTAAACTTCTTTTCATAGTTTAAACCTCCTTTGCTTATTCCATTAAAACAATTTAGATTTAATCTAAATTGTTTTTTATAAATGATTTGTCATTATAACTCATGATGCTACTTTAACATGAGTTTTAATGAGTCTCTGATTAATTCACTAGTACCTTTAGTTGAATCTAGCAATGGGATTACCTTTTTAATCTCTTTAGCTTTATACCCCAAACTACTTAAAGCCTCTTCAACCTCAAGAATTGATGTATTAGTTAATTTGCTTATTTCATTAAATTCTATTTTCCCTTTTAAATCTAAGATTATTTGTTGGGATGCTTTTGGTCCAATCCCTGGAAACTTAATTAAGTAATGAACGTTACTTGCTTCAATCGCGTTAACAATATCGTCAACCGAACCTGTCGCTAAAATTGCTAAAGCACTTTTAGGACCAATTCCTTTAACACTTAACAGCTTAATAAACATCCTTTTTTCATCCATTGTTTTAAAACCATAAAGTAAGATTGAATCTTCCTTTACATTTTGAAACACAAAGACAGTTAATTCTTGATCCTTAGTAAATGAATAGGGATTTGGTGTTATAATCTCAAATCCAACATTATTAATTTCAAGAGTAATTTTATTTGGTTCAATATATGTTACATTTCCTTTTAAATAACTATACATGTTATCACACTCCATAAAATAATTATATCACAGTTCAATGATTCTTGAATATATTTATAAGTTCGTTTTACGAACTATAATTTATGCAAAAAAATGTAGACTATTTCTAGTCTACAAATTCGAATTCATAATTGAATATTCTGACGATGTCACCATTCTTAACTTTTAAATCTCTTAAGTCTTTATCAATCCCAATACTACGTAATTGACGACCAAATCTTCTAACTGATTGATCTGATTTAAAATCTGTCATTTCAAAGATTTTACGAAGTCTTTCTCCGTGAATTTCATAAACATTATCATCACCAAGTTTGATTTCAAATAAATCATCTTCACCAGAATATAGATATTCAATGATAAGTTCGTAATCTTCATCATCGTATAGATCAAAGTGATCTGTTACATCTAATAAATCTGCAGTTTTATAGACAAGTGCATTAATATTTTCTTTAGTTGCCCCACTGATTGGAATAACTAAGATATCTTCTTCAAGTTGTTCTTTAAATAGTTCTAAGTTTTCCCAAGCATCTGGTAAATCCATTTTATTAGCAATAACAATTTGTGGTCTTGCGAGTAAGTTAAGACGGTATGTTTTAAGCTCATTATTAATCTTTAAAAAGTCATCATAAGGATCACGACCCTCACTCCCACTCATATCAACAACGTGCAAGATAACTCTTGTACGTTCAATGTGTCTTAAAAATTGTAATCCAAGACCATGGCCTAAACTAGCCCCTTCAATTAACCCAGGTAAATCAGCCATAACAAAACTACGGTCTTCATCAACTTTAACAACACCTAAGTTTGGTTGTAAAGTTGTGAAATGGTAACTTGCTATTTTTGGTTTAGAATTAGAAACGATACTTATAATTGTACTTTTACCAACTGAAGGTAATCCAACGAGTCCAACATCAGCTAATACTTTAAGTTCAACTCTAATATCTTTCAGACTTCCAGGCTCACCTTTTTCTGATACTTCAGGTGCTGTATTACGACTTGATTTGAATGCCCAGTTACCACGTCCACCGCGTCCACCTTTAACAATTTCAATTCGTTGTCCATGATTTGTTAAATCACCAATAACTTGGTTATTTTCTTCATTAAAGATTGTAGTCCCAACAGGCACAAACACAATTAAGTCTTCCCCATTAGCTCCATCCATTCTTTTTGCACGACCATTACCACCCTCAGGCCCAACTAATCGCTTTTTATACTTTAGATCAATCAAAGTAGTACTTCCATCATCAGCCTGAAAGATTACCGAACCACCCTTACCACCAGATCCACCAGAAGGTCCACCCATTGGTACGTATTTCTCTCTTCTAAAAGCAACGATTCCATCGCCACCTTTACCAGATTCTATTTTTATTTTTACTAAATCTACAAACATATTAATTCCTCCTAAAGCGCATGAAACCAGTTATTTAGTTCTTGACGATTTTTAAAGACAATAACTTGTTTCTTATTTTTATATTTTAAAGCTTTTGCTTTTACCATTCGACCACGTGGTGTGTAAAACACCGTGTATTGTAAAAACTCTTGATCAACACCCTCAGTACAACCTGTTGGCATATCACTTCTTGTTTTATTTTTAAATTTTCTAGCTCGTTCTAAAATACCTTTTAATGATGCTTTAACACCATAATCTAAAATAATAATTGTATCAGCTAAATCTAAACGGTATTTAAGATGATGGTGATTTGAATAATTACCATCAATAATCCATGAATTATTTTTTATTAAAAACTTATGCATATAGATATTAAATTCAGGTTTAGATATATTGCTCCAGTTTTTTTTCCAATATACAGAATCTAAAGGTAAGGCCTTGATGTTTAGTTTTTCACTTAAGTTACGTCCGAGTGTTGTTTTTCCTGTTCCACTTGGTCCTAAAATAACAATTCTTTTCATTAGATATAAATAATTTCAGTATCTTTATCTTTGATTTTTTCTGTTAAATACTGCCCAGTGAAATAAACTTCAACCCCAAGACTTTCAAGTAACTCTAACGCTCCTGTATTGTTTGCGCACATTTTACAAGCAACAACCTTAATTTCATTCTTAATTAAATTTTGGACTCTTTGTTGTACGATTGTACTTTCCATCACAGCTTCTTGTGAAGCACCCCATATTAATACTTCAACATCCTCAAACCATTCTCTAGTTTTTGCGTTATACGCATAGGGAATAACAAATGTATTAATATCAGTTAAGTTATCTGATTTCCATACTATTAGTAATTTACTCATTGTAGTCCTCCAAAACTTTTTCATATGCAACCCGGTTAATTACTTCTAAGTAACCTATTTCAATGAAATTATTTTTTTCTAAAAATTGACGCATTTTATAATTATCAAGATGAGTATCAATCTTTATTGATTCATACCCTTCATTAATACCAATTTCAACAGCTTGATCAATAATCATTTGGGCAACACCTTTATTAATGTGCTGCGGGTCTGTCATCATACGATGGATTACTAAACTTTTTTTCTTTAACCAGCCATCAATTGTTTTATATGGTAAATCGTTTTCCGGTAAGATTACACCAAAACCAATTATATGACCTTGTTCCTTATATATATATAGTGCATTTTTATTAATATCTAGTTCAAAGTGGATAAGTCGCGGATAGTCATAATCCCATTGTGGAATTTTGCTTTCTTTCATAAATGCAATTGTTCGTTCTGCAATATTATCTAATTCAATTAAATCGTTACGAGTTGCTTTAGTTAACATAATCCACCTCGTTGCTTTTTCCATGATATTAATATTATATATTCAAACAATGAAAATGGCAAACCACTTTTGTGATTTGCCAATTAATTATGCAGGGTATACTGAAGCTTGTTTTTTATTTCTACCAACGCGTTCGTATTTAACGATACCATCTATTTTACTAAATAGTGTATCATCGCCACCACGACCTACGTTATTACCTGGATGAACTTTCGTTCCTCTTTGACGATAAATGATAGAACCAGCTGAACAGAATTGACCGTCTGATAATTTAAGCCCTAATCTTTTAGATTCTGAATCACGACCATTTTTAGTCGATCCAACACCTTTTTTAGAAGCCTCACATTTTAAAATATTAATTTCTAATAACATTTAAGTCACCTCCTGATTTAGTACTAACTATTTATCTTAGTAATTGTTAGTTTTGTATAAGTTTGTCTATGTCCTTGTTTACGACGATATTTCTTTTTTGGTTTGTATTTGTAAATTACAATTTTCTTTTGCTTACCGTGTTTGTCAACAACAGCGTCAACTGTCATTCCGGCAAGATATGGGCTTCCTACTTGTAATTTAGAACCACCGATCATTAATACATTTTCAAAAGTGTAGTTATCACCTTCGTTAACGTCTAATTTCTCAACATAAATTACTTGACCTTCAGAAACTCTAACTTGTTTTCCGCCTGTATCGATTACTGCGTACATAAAAGCACCTCCTCGTTAAATTTTTGTAAGACACGCCATTAAGGTGCTTTCGCTTAAAAACCTTCTCTGTGCGGTATGCTTATCAGCCTTTATATATTACCAAAATATCACTAAAATGTCAATGATTTTAACTAGCAATATAGAAAGAGCCATTACTATTATACATAAAGATAAG
>JASFZA010000087.1:0-8022 GCA_045046715.1 Candidatus Izemoplasma sp. | reverse complement strand
CAACGAGCATTACATATATAGAAGGACAAGATATTGGATTAGAATTTGAATTATATAAAGGGTCATTTGTAAGTCTTGATGGAAACGGCATTACAACAAGTGACTACACATTATCAATTAACACATTAACAATCAGTTCGGCATTTATTGATGCTTTACTCGCAGCTGAACCAAGACGGACAATGATAGTACTAAGTTACTACTTAACGAACAATGAACGGATTATTATCGGGTATGTTTTTATAACGGTTAATTAATCGTATATCTATATATTGATTATTAAAGACATGTTATAATATGATATAAATTATTTTTAAAAACTACAATAAAAAGAGGTTACTTATGAAACTAAAAACAATTAATACAGTTGACGCTGTAGGTGAAGTACTGTGCCATGATGTTACTAAGATAGTACCTAATGAATATAAAGGTCCACTTTTTAGAAAAGGCCATATTATTAGAAAAGAAGATATTGAACCACTACTAAGTCTAGGTAAAGACATCTTATACGTCTGGGAAGATATTGCAGGGTATATTCATGAAAATGACGCTGCTGAACGTTTAAAGAATTTAATCGTTGGCGATAATATTGATATTACTGAAGTTAAAGAAGGTAAAATTAACTTAGTTAGTAAAGTAGATGGAATAGTTAAAATTGATACTGATGCATTATTTACTTTAAATATGATTGATGAAATAATTGTTGCAACTAAACCTAATTTTATGTTTGTAAAAAAAGGAACAGTTATTGCCGGAACAAGAGTAGTTCCACTAATGATCAAAGAAGAAAAGATTATTAAAGCTGAAGCTTTAATAAAAGAAAAAGTTATTAATGTATTACCACTCCAAATTAAAAAAGTTGGAATGGTTACAACAGGTAATGAAGTATTCTATGGTCGAATAAAAGATCGATTTAAAGAAGTACTATTACCTAAAATAGAACAGTATGGTGGAGAGCTAATTGGTCAAACAATAGTTCCTGATGATATGGAAAAAATTACTAATGCAATTAATGAGCATTTAGCTAATGGAGCTGAATTAGTAATTTGTACTGGAGGAATGAGTGTTGATCCTTCTGATATAACACCGAACGCTATTATGAATACTGATAGTGAAATTATAAGTTATGGAATGCCGATATTAACGGGGTCTATGACATTAATTGCATACCATGGAGATATTCCGATAATTGGGTTACCTGCTGGAGTTATGTTTGCAAAAAGAAGTTCAGTAGACGTCATCTTCCACAGACTATTTTGTAAAGACAAAATTACTCGTGAAGAAGTTGCTCTTTATGGAAATGGTGGATTCTTAAACTAAAATAATTGCATACGTTTTTACGTGTGCAATTTTCTTTTAAACAAAAACGAAAGGAATGATCAAATTGAACCCGTTTACTAAATATGAGTTTAAAAATAAAGTGATACTGAGAAATAAAATTGTTATGGCACCAATGACAACTTATTCAGGTAATCCTGATTTAACATTATCGACTGAAGAAGAAGCTTATTATCATAAGTTTTCAGCCGAAGTTGGAATGGTAATTACGGCAGCAGTTGCGGTGTCTAAAAATGCCCAAGCTTTCCCCTTTCAAACAAGTGCTCGTTCAGATTTTTATATTGATTCATTAACTAGACTTGCTAACGCGATAAAATCTAGTGGAGCAAAAGCAATTATGCAAATTCATCATGGTGGAAGAATGAATCTTCCGAATTTATTCATTGGTCAAAAAATTGTTGCTCCTTCGAGCATAAAAGCATTAAGAGAAAATTTAGAAAAGCCAATTGAGTTATCTAGTAATGAAATTAATTTGGTTATTAAAGATTTTAAAGAAGCAACTATTCGAGCGATTAAGGCCGGGTTTGATGGTGTTGAAATTCATGGCGCTAATACGTATCTTGTTCAACAGTTTTATTCTTCTCAATCTAATACACGAACAGACTCATGGGGTGTTAAGTTAAAATTTCCATTAAGACTAACTGATGAAATTATTAAAACAGTTAAAAGAAATACAAGTAAACCGTTTATTGTTGGTTATCGTTTTTCACCAGAAGAACTTGAAAAGGATGGAATTACTGTAAGAGAGACAGTAACTTTAGTTAAAGAATTAGTGAAAAGAGATATTGATTATCTTCATATATCTCTTGGCAAATATGATCAAACATCATTACGAAATACAGCAGAAAAATCCATTACTGGAACAGTAATATTAGATGCGATTAGAGGAAAGGTTCCTCTAATTGGTGTTGGTGCTATTCTTGATTTAAAAGATTTAGAAAGTGCATTTGAATTAGGATATGACTTATGTGCAATTGGAACAGGGTTACTTGCTGACTGCACTTTTGTATCTAATCTAAAAACTAAAAAAGGTCCAAATAAAACAATTGATTTAAACATGTTGCCAAGCGGATTAAAAACTAGAATGTTAAACGCAGAAGATTTCTATAATTCAAAAGGTTTTACTTATCAGAATAAATAGTCTTTGTAAGTGGCTGTTAATTTGATATAATGGAATTAAGAGATGGAGGTAAATTAAATGATTGATTTTCAAAATATGAATTACATTAAAATGAGACAAGATTCTAGTTACGAAAAAAGAGTTGTTGATTTAATTGTTCCGGGTGAAGAAGTTTTGGATTCTTATAAAGCCATTCGTGACGGTATAGTTTTTACTACAAAAAGAATTATTATCATAAATGTCCAAGGAATTACAGGAAAAAAAGTTGACTATACAAGTTTGCCTTATCAAAAGATAAATGCTTATTCAATTGAGACTTCTGGTGTTTTTGATATGGACGCTGAGCTTGATTTATTTATCAGTGGAATGGGTAAATTAAGATTTGAATTTAAAGGTCGTAGTGATATTAAACAAATTTCCAAATATATATCACAAGCAATAATTTAATAAACTAGAAAAAGTATCCGTGAGGATACTTTTTTATAATAATATTTATGAAATGCTGAAGCATTTAGAATCAGTGATAGAGTTATACTGTAACAGAATATTTCAACGAGTATTAAACAACTTAATGCCAATACAATTTCGAAATAATATCTTAGATCCATTTTAATATTAACATTATTTATTTATAGTTCTTACTTGAGAGGGAGTCGTTCAAAGATATGTTTGTAAACATGTTTTTATATCCAAAAAGGTCACAAAGGATTATTGGTTGTAATCAGCAAATTTTTCTATGAATTCGAGTCTTTTATGGTATAATTATCTCAGTGCACTTTGGAAGGGTGATAAACATGATACACAACTATAACCTAGCGAAAATTTCAGTAGCAATTATTCTAGTATTTTTAATCAGACTAATCTTTATTGTATTTGATTTAAGTGTAGTTGGAGGAATTGTTCTTGGAATTGATTACTCGATGCTAACATTAGGCTGTTATGGGATAGTTTTAATTAGTTTTATAGTTAGTTTTTCATATTTTATGAGAATGAGATCTATTAAGAGTTTTAAAGTCCTTTTAGTTTCAACAACAAGCTTAATTTTATTAGGAACTGTTATTTTTGGTATTATCTATTTTTATGCTTGCACTGTCGAGGGATTTTAAATAAATTAAAGTAGTATTAGGAGTTTTAAAATGAAAATAAACATAATCTTAAATATTACAAGATTAGTTTTACTTTTCACTTACTATCTAACTTTTTACATTCCAATGTATACTGGTCTTGCAGTGTATGAAATGAATGCCGGAAGTTTATTTATGGGAGTGTTTTTGGTACTTATCTTGTTAACAGTATTTACAATGTTTTTTAAAGAAGATTTGTTAAATGTGGTTATTACCACACTGCTAGCATTTATTCTGTTCTTCTTGTTGTTAATTTTTTCTGGAAAATTACCAGAAGAATCATTTGGTATTGCGTTTTACTTACAAATAGTATTATTTATGTTCATTATTTTTGCCTTTGCATTTACCGATCAATCCCTTGATTTAATTAGAAAAATTCAAGATAGGATTAATGGAATAAGTAATGAAGTTGAAATCGATCATCATTATAAAACCTTAGATGAAGAGATTAAAGAAGAAACAAATACTGATAAATTTTAAAACAACCATTTTTATGGTTGTTTTTTTATAGTTTATTATTCGAATTATTTTTATTATATATTAGATATTTTTATTATAAAAAAATATTATTTTTTAATTAATACTTTGATATTCTAAGTAATATTTCATTGTGACAAACATTATTATTGAATGCTGTAAACGTTATTATAAAGAGCTACAAGTGCTTTTATAGTTATAACGGAAAACTATGTAAATAATAAAAGTTATAAATAGCAAAACAATATTGTTTTAAAATACTTTCAATGTCAATTTAAGCGTATTGCTTTTATAAAAAACTAAGGTATAATGTAGTTATATCAAAGAAAAAGGAGAATATTATGGGAAATTATTACATCAAACGTTTTATCTCAGCAATAATTACAATTTTAATTATTGCAACACTTACGTTCTTTTTGATGAGAGCAATTCCTGGTGGACCTTTCGTTAGAGAAAAAGCAGTACCTGACGAGATTTTGGAAATGCTAAATGCAAAGTATAATCTTGATGAACCTTTATTTACTCAATATCTTGATTATATGAAAGGTTTAGTTACTTTTGATTTAGGACCATCATTTGTTATTCTTGGAACAACAGTAAATGAAATAATTTATGAAACATTTCCAACCAGTGCAAAAATTGGTGCACTAGCAACACTCTTAATTATAGGTGTAGGAATACCCGTTGGTATTATCTCTGCCTTAAAACAAAATAGTCCACTTGATTATTTTGTTATGTTTATGGCTACACTTGGTGTTACTTTACCAAGTTTTGTAATTGCTTCATTAATTATTTATATTTTTGCTACGAAGATGAGTCTATTGCCGACACATGGGCTAGACGAGCCCTTGGCATACATTGGACCAGTTATTGCATTATCTGGATATTCCATAAGCTTTGTTGCTCGTTTAACGAGATCAAGTATGCTTGAAGTCTTAAGACAAGATTATGTAAGAACTGCAAGAGCAAATGGGATAAGCGAATTTAAAGTAATCGGAAAACATGCATTGAAGAACGCATTAATTCCTGTAATTACTTATATAGGACCAATGGTTGCTGCGATATTGACAGGGTCATTCGTTGTTGAACAAGTATTCGATATAGCCGGAATGGGTGGTTATTTCGTAACAAGTGTTAGTAATCGTGATTACACAGTTATTATTGGTATGACTGTTTTCTACGCGACATTCTATATTATAATGGTATTCTTTGTTGATATTGCATATTCATTTATCGACCCAAGAATCAAGTTAGAAAGTTAGGGGGCTTAATATGGATTTTAGAGATTTTGAATATATTACTAAAGAAGAAAAAATCGATAGTGAACAAACACGTAAAAGCCTTACTTACTGGCAAGATGTTTGGCGACGACTTAAAAAGAATAAACTATCAATGGCTGGATTAGCTGGTGTTATTACAATAATGCTATTTGGTGTATTTGGACCAATTTTATCACCATATAAATACTCAGATCAAGAATTAGATTTCAAAAATATTACACCAAAGTTTGATATTTATGAAGTTGCCGATGAAGAGTATATCTTAGTTACACAAGATTATCGTGTAATTATCACTTCTGAAGATGGAGATTTATTATATAAATTAGATGATATTTATAAAGATGTAATGAATCGAATTTACTATTTTGCTTACGAGCAAAATATTGAATTAGCAGATAATTATTTTGGTCACTACCTTTTAAGTGTTGAAGAAGAAGCAAGTATATTGGCTTCAGGTGCAATCTATTCGCAGCGTTGGGGGATAGCATTACTTGATGCTGATAACGAAGCTGGAGAAAATGAAATTCAAATTTTCTTTATTCATGAAGATAGTCCGTTTAGTAGATTATCGTTTGAAGGTGTTGAATTTGATTTTAATTTAGAGGAACAAACAATTAGTTCAATTAGATTCTTACATGATGAAACTACAATACCAATGGAATTTATTAGAATAAATTCTGATGACGGTGCACAAGAATTTATTGACCAATTAGAAATAGAAAGTGTTATTGCACAATTTGTTGTTCACGGTGAAGTATTAACAATGGATTATTCATACGGGTTAATGGAAGAAGCTGCTAAACCTGCCGGATATGAAGGTGTTGATATTGAATTTATGTACCGTGGGGAACCTATAACTACAACATACGATAGTGTTTTTAATCAAACATTTATATTTGGTTCTGATGCACTAGGGAGAGATTTATTAACAAGAGTTATGTACGGAGCTAGAATTTCATTATTAGTAGCGTTTATCGCAACTATCGTTAACTTTGTAATTGGGATTACTTATGGTAGTCTTTCAGGTTATAGTGGTGGAACTGTTGATAATATAATGATGAGAATAGTTGATATTATTAACTCAATTCCATTAACTTTATATGTAATCTTATTAATGGTTGTATTACGTGAAAAGGTAATTGATATTGATTTATTTGGTAAAAACTACACCATCTTTGATGGTAGTGATGGCCTTGTAACAATTATTATCGCATTAGGTAGTATTTACTGGGTAGGTATGGCTCGTTTAGTACGTGGCCAAATCTTAGGACTTAAAGAACAAGAATATGTTTTGGCGGCACGTACGATTGGTGTATCTAAAGCTAAAATTATTATTAGACATTTAGTACCAAATGCAATGGGGCCAATTATTGTTTCAATGACGATGATGATTCCAAGTGCTGTTTTTACAGAAGCATTTTTAAGTTTTATTGGATTAGGAGTTTCTGCGCCACAGGCGTCATGGGGAACTTTAGCAAATGAAGCATTAAGTGCTTTCCAATATTATCCTTATCAATTATTCTTCCCATCAGCAGCAATCGCATTAACAATGCTTGCGTTTAACTTCCTAGGTGATGGATTAAGAGATGCTCTTGACCCAAGACTGAGAAAAGGTTAGGTGAAAATAATGAGTGAAAAAATATTAGAAGTAAAAGATTTGCAAACGTCATTTTATACTCATTTAGGTGAAGTTCAAGCTGTTCGTGGAATTAGCTTTGATGTTAACCAAGGTGATGTATTAGGGATTGTTGGTGAATCAGGTTCTGGTAAAAGTGTTACATCACTTAGTATCATGAACTTAATTGAACAGCCTGGAAAAATCAAAAATGGAACAATTATGTTTGATGGTGTTGATTTAGTAAAACTAACAAACAAGGAAATGTCAGAGTATCGTGGTAATGATATTGCAATGATATTCCAAGATCCAATGACGAGTTTAAATCCTGTATATACAATTAAAAACCAAATTATGGAAGTAATTAGAAGACATACTAATATGAATAAACATGAAGCATTTGAAAGAGCCAAAGAATTATTGAAAATGGTCGGGATTCCTGATCCTGATATTCAAATCCACGATTATCCTTTCCAATTTTCTGGTGGGATGAGACAACGAGCTTTAATTGCTGCGGCAATTTCTTGTTCACCTAAGTTATTAATTGCAGATGAACCAACAACTGCACTTGATGTTACAATTCAAGCGCAAATTCTTGAATTATTAAAAGACTTACAAAAGGAAACAGGAATGTCAATTATCTTAATCACACATGATTTAGGTGTGATAGCTGAAATTAGTACTCACGTTATTGTGATGTATGGTGGAATGATTATGGAAAAAGGATTAGTTGGGGAAATTTTCTACAATGCTCAACATCCATACACAAAAGGTCTCCATAAATCAATTCCTAAAACTACAGGTAAAAATGCTGAAAGATTAGTTCCTATTGAAGGAAGTCCTCCAGATTTAATGTCGCCTCCTCCGGGATGCCCATTTAGTCCGAGATGTGATCACGCGATGAAGATTTGTTTAAAAGAAGCTGCACCGCTATTTAAAATTTCTGAAACGCAAACGTCTTCATGTTGGTTACATAGTGAAGAAGCACCTACCGTTGAGGGATTCTCTAAAGCAAAGGAGTCTGAATAATATGGAAGAACGTCCGTTATTACAAGTTATAGGCTTAAA
>JASFZA010000086.1:0-13692 GCA_045046715.1 Candidatus Izemoplasma sp. | reverse complement strand
AATTCTTTATAAAGAATTCAACTTTTTTAAATCAAATATATTATCATACTTCGTAATGAATTTTGAAGCTACAAGTCCAATAAATACTCCGGTAGGAATTGACAATACAAAGATGAAAGGCCAGTAGTAAATAAGCTCTGGAGTCTTCAAGAATAGTATCGCTGCAATGATTTGACCACTTGCGTGACCTAACGACCCAAATACACTAACTCCAACCATACTGAATAGCTTTGTTTTCTTTGCAATAAACATCATTGTGAATGCTACCATACCACCTGTTAACGACATTGCGAATGTTGGTGACAAAAAACTTCCAATTAGTAAAGATACTAATAATATTCTTATTAGAACCAATGTAAATGCATCCTTCTCACCATAAGTATACATCACAATTAAAGTTACAATATTTGCCAATCCTAGTTTAACACCAGGTATTTGCGTTGATGGTAGTGCCATTTCAATCAAATTCATTATGATGCTCATTGATAAAAGTATCGATATTGTGACGAGCCTTTTCGTTTTCATGTAATCACCTCATACTACTAAGTATTTATTTAACTGATAAATCAAATACTGCTACTCCAACAGCACCTACTCCAGTATGGCATCCAACTACAGGTGTAATTGGTGCTTCTAAATATTTATATCCAGGATATAAAATTTCTAATTGATCTTTAATAAACTTTAGTCCTTCAAGATTAGTTGAAGTATCAAAAGTAATTAAAAACTCATCTAACTTTTCAATATCTTCAGTAATAATTTCAACAATTCTATTTAATGCCTTTTTAGAAGTTCTGATTTTTTCTAATGATACAATCTTTCCATCATCATTTACTTCTAAAATCGGTTTAATTTTAAACATACTACCAACAAATCCACTTGCTCCACTAAGTCTTCCATTAGCAACGAAGAGTCTTAAGTTATCTACTACAAAATATTGTTTACGAGCAGTTCTTATCTTTTCTAAAGATTTGATAATTTCAGCAGAACTTCGTCCTGCTTTCACCATATCTAAAGCTACTAAAGAGATGTATCCTTCACTAATAGCGGCATTTCTGCTATCAAGAACATGAATCTTAATCTTACCTTCGTATTGTTTTTGCGCCATAAGCCCAACTTCATACGTCCCACTAAGCTGTGAAGATATCGTAATTAAAATTACTTCTTCATAACCTTCCTTCTCAAGTTGCGTAAACATTTCTAACATCTCACCGATTGAAGGCATTGATGATGAAGGCACTAATGATGTATCACTGATTAACATGTCATAAAATTGATCAGATGTTAATTCAATATAATCTTCAAATGTTTTTTCACCAATCAGTATTTTCATTCTTAGTATTCTTAAATTTTCATGATTAACATCTATATAATCTAAACATCCAGTGCTTGTTGATATAATCGCAATTTTTCCCATTACTTATCGCCCCTCTTATTTAATAGTCTATATAGTAATGCTAGTGGCCACCAAAGTACTGCAATTGAAGGTATAAAGAACCACAGTTTATCTGTTGTATATGTAAAATTAATTGTAGCTAATATTCCAATAATAATAATTGTACCAAGAACACTAAACATTAAATCATTTTTGTAATGATTTATTGTTTTAATTCTTCGTTCTTTTTTTGCTTTTTTATTGAAGTCAACAAAATAGTCTTCAACAGTCCCAAATTCCATAACAGTTTTGTCAATCGCTTCTGTTTCATCTAAGCCAGTTTCAATTAAGTCTTCAACTTTCTCATTTAAACTTAAAGTAACTGATTCAATTATTTCATCTTTTTTATAATCTTTAGGGATTACTTTAAAAACATTCTTTACAAAATTTTCTATTTGTTTCATATCTATTCCTCCAGCAAAGTAGTAAGAACACTTTTTAGTTCTTTCCACTCGGTTATTTTTTCATTATAGTAAGCTTTCCCCAAAGCAGTTGTTCGATAGTACTTTCTTTTCCCCCCATGCGATTTAGCTCCAGTATAAGATTCTATTAAAGTCTTCTTCTCTAGGCGTTGCATTACTGAATAAAGAGTAGCTTCTTTAATATTAAACTGATTATTAGTCCTTTTTGAAATACAGTTAGATATCTCATATCCATATCTATCTTGTTCAATTATTAACTTCAAAATTACCGATTCTAAATGTCCACGAATAATATCAGAATTAAACATGAAAAAAACACCTCCCAAATAAACCATTATGTTAAAGTAATTTTAACATAATAAATGGTTATTTGCAAAGGTGTTAATAATTAACATTAGTACTTTTGTTTAAAGTATTCATTTAAATTTTCAAGTGAATTCAATAACAATTTATCTTCATGCAAATTCATATCCTCAAATAACGCATCAACCATTTCATCATGAAATTCATCATGAATTTTCAATACGTCAATAGCTGTCTGAGTATTCTTAATATAAACTTTTCGTTTATCTAAAGAATCGCTGTATCTTGTGCAAAATCCTTTTTCTACCAAGCGATTAATTGCCGTTGTTAATGTCCCAACAGTAATTCGAAGACGTTTAGAAATATTTGTCATTGTTGGTGTGCTTGTTTTTACTATTGCTTCTAACACATGAATTTCATTCATTGAAAGTTTTACCCCTTTTCGTTTTAAATTCATGCCTTCAATACTTAATATATGATTAAAAACTTCAACCAATAAATCATTTATTACTTTTTTTTGACCTTCCATTTTATCACCTCTAGATACTATCTATTTAAAATATATCCAAGTGCTAATGCACCCGGTCCAGCGTGTGCTCCAACAACAGGAGTAAGCGGGAATACTTTTATTTCTTTAAGTTCAGGTTTTGCTGCTAAAATTTCTTTAATAACGTAATCTAATCTTTCACCAGGATATGCATGAACAATGTAAGGTTCGACATCGAGCCCTTTTGTTTCATCAATAAATTTCTGAATTAAATTATCTGTAGCTTTTGCTGTTGTTCTAATTTTTTCAATTGATTCTATTCGACCATCTTTTGTTAAAGCTAATAATGGTTTGATTTTTAATAATGCCCCAACAAATCCACTAGCTCCACTTATTCTACCACCTTTAACAAGATAGTTTAACGTATCTACTGTAACATATAAAGTATGATTATTTCTAATGAATTCTAATTCTTTAATAATTTCTTCCATATTACTACCCTCAGCTACCATTTCCCCTGCTCTTAAAATCATTTTTGCTTCAGGATAAGCAACACTTAAACTGTCAAATACAGTAACTTTAACACCATCAACCATCTTAGCAGCTAACATCGATCCCGCATATGTTCCACTAAGTTTATTAGAAATTGTAACGACTAATATTTCATCATAACCTTTATCTCTTAATTTTTCTAAAGTTTCAACCATAACTCCCGTTGATGTTTGTGCTGTTGTTGGAGTTAATGATGGATCAGCTTTAAGCAACCCATAAAACTTTTTAGCATCAATATCAATAAAATCTTTATACTCATTAGCACCAACGAATAATATTGATCTAAAAACTTCAATGTCGTAATCATGGTCCATATAATCTATCCCTGAATTACCACATACTACTAAGCCAATCTTTGACATATTTATTCCTCCTAAATATATTTTGATACTCAAAGTATTTCATTAAAATATTACCAACTTTTCAAACAAAAGTCAATAAAAAAAGCGATTACTCGCTTTTTAAATTTTTAATATATTTATCCATCTCAACAGCAGCATCTTTTCCTGCACCCATTGCGAGGATAACAGTTGCTGCTCCACTCACAACATCCCCACCAGCAAATACTCCGGGAATTGATGTTTGATGAATATCTGTTGTTATTCTACCCCATTGATCAACAACTAATTCATCAGTTGAATCTTTAAGGATTGGATTTGGTTTTTGACCAATTGAAATGATACAAGAGTCAATCGGGAATGTTTCATACTTACCGGTACCCATTGGACGTCTACGTCCAGAATCATCAGCTTCACCAAGTTCCATTACTTCACATTTAATATCTTTAACTAAATAATTTTCGCCAATAATTTCAACAGGATTTCTTAATAGTAAAAAATTAATATTTTCTTCAATTGCATGATGAATTTCTTCTAGTCTTGCCGGAAGTGCATCCATATCTCTTCGGTAAAGAATAAAGACATTTTTAGCACCTAAACGTTTAGCAGTCCTTGCAGCATCCATCGCAACATTTCCCCCACCAATAACAGCAACATTATCACCAATTTTAACTGGTGTAGGTGAGTTCGGGAAATCACTTGATTTCATTAAGTTAACACGAGTTAAAAACTCGTTAGCGAAATATACGCCACTAAAATTTTCTCCAGGAATTCCTAATCCACTAGGCAATCCAGCTCCACTCCCTAAGAAAATAGATTTATATCCATATTCATCTTGAAGTTGTTCAATAGTAATACTTTTACCAATAACAACATTCTTAAAGAATTTAACACCAATATCTTTTAACTTGTTAATTTCAGTAGTAACAATATCTTTTGGAAGTCTAAAATCAGGAATACCATATTTTAAAACTCCACCATAGTCATGTAATGCTTCATAAATCGTTACATCATATCCAAATCTTCTTAAACTAGCTCCAGCAGCAAGTCCAGCTGGACCACTACCAACAACAGCTACTTTAATCCCATTTTCTTTAATATCTTCTACTTTAACAATATTATGTTCAAGTGCATAGTCTCCAACAAAACGTTCAAGCGCTCCAATTGAAACACTTTCACCTTTAATCGCTAAAATACAAGCACCTTCACATTGTTTCTCTTGTGGACATACACGTCCACAAATCGAAGGTAAAATATTATCTTCATATATTTTATAATATGCTTCTTCAATATTATCATCAATTAAAAGTTTTAAGAAACTAGGAATCTCAACCCCAACAGGGCAAGCAGCAATACACCGAGGATTTTTACAATCAATACAACGGACAGCTTCCATCTTAGCTTCAATTAAGTTATAACCAACAGCTACTTCACAAAAATTTGTTTGACGAACTTTTTCATCCAATACTCTCATTGGTGTACGTGGTGTTTTCATTTTTTATGCAACCCCAATCCGCAGCTATATTCTTCGTCTTTGTAATAGTCTTGACGTTTCATTAATTCATCAAAGTCAACACCATCACCCTCAAAGTCAGGACCATCAATACAAGCAAAGAATGTTTTACCATTAATTGTTACACGGCAATTACCGCACATTCCCGTCCCATCAATCATCACTGGGTTTAAACTAACATCAGTTTTTAAATTATATTTTTTATTCATTAAAACAGTATACTTCATCATTACTAACGGACCGATAGCAATTGCAATATCATAATCATTTTCTTTATATAACTCTTTGATTACATCTGTAACAAACCCTTTAGTTCCAAGTGACCCATCATCAGTAGCAACATGAACTTCATCACAAAACTCTTGATACTTATCTAGTAAAATAATATGCTCTTTACTTCTCGCACCAATAACAAGTGTGACATGTGACCCTTGTTTTTTGTATTCCTTAAGTTGTGGGTATAACGGTGCAGCTCCAACTCCACCAGCAATCCCAATCACTCGTTTAACATCTCTAATATGAGCATGTTTTCCAAGTGGCCCAACAAAATCTTCTAAAGAATCGCCAATTTTCATTTTACCAAGTAACTCAGTTGAGTAACCAAGTTTTTGATAAATGATTGTAATGTTATCACCATTCACCTCAGCAATAGTTAATGGTATTCTTTCACCAACACTATCAACACGTAAAATAATAAAATGTCCAGCCTTAGCATTCTTCGCTACAAGTGGTGCATCTATAACCATTAAATCAACATCTTTGTTCAAAATTTGTTTATCAATAATCTTATACATTTTTTCACCTAGCCTTAATTTTTTACTACTAAATATTTTTCTTCAAAATAACATATACCACTATTATACCAAAATACACAAATAATGTAAGTCTTTATTTTTATCATATAAATCTTATAAATACGCGTGAAAAAAACCTATTTTTTACACGTATTTAAATGATTTCGTTTTAATACAACAATTAAAAATATATTAAATACACCAACCATAATTGCTAATATAAGTAACGCAAACTTTAAGTTAACTGTTTCTCCAATATAACCAACAACAGGAAAGATAATTATCATAATAATACTAAACGTCATCCCAAAGACGCTAAATACTGTAGCACGGTTTTTTGATGGTGTTTGTTTATTTATATAGTCAGCCAAAACAACGTAAAATAAACTATCAAAAAATCCTAGCAGTACAAATGAAATAATAAGTGATATCTCAAACTGAATCAAGAAAAACGATAATGTAATAAACAAAGGAACAAAGTATAATATCTTTTTCTCTTGATACTTCTTTTCTAAGGTATACGCAAAATAACCACCAAGCGCACTAAAGATACTATGTCCAGCAAGAATTGTTCCAATTAAGAAACGTGAGTACTCTAACTCATCAAAGTAGAATGCAATATACAAAAACACCGTTGTCACTGGAGCTGCAACACTTGCAGCAATAATAATTAAGTATAATAATCTTTTATTGTTTAAAATAATCTTCATACTTGATACGTATTGATCATATAGTAATTCTTTTAAAGATTTTTGTTCCGGATTAATTTCAATTAGGGTTTCCTTCATGAAATAGATTACTAGTAAAGCGACTAAAAACGTTATAAACGCCACAGCAAACGGTAATTCAAAGTTAGTTAAAGCTAAGTAACCACCAATAAATAAAGCAATCGTTGAAGATACTTGATAAATAACTTCTTTATTCCCATTAACTTTCATAAACTTGTCTTCTTCACCAATATTTTTTAAAGAATCATACACAAGAGCATCCCCAGCGCCTGACTCTAATGTGTATGATAAACCACAAAAGACAAAAGCAATAATAATAACGCCAAAGTCAGCACTGTAAACCATCAATATTATATAGATTAAATAAGCTAATATACTAAGTACTCGACTTAACTTACGCCCATAGATATCCGCAATTAACCCTGTTGGCACTTCCATTGTCAGTGATGTTAAATGAAACACACCTTCAAAGATCCCAATTTCAAATAATGAAAAACCTTTAAACGCTAAAAAAAGTAGCCACAATCCGTGTGTTACATTAACATTTTTTATAAATGTATATAAATAATCTAAAGGAATATTTCTTTTATATAATCGCTCCATTTTTATCACCCAATGCATTACCGCATTTTATGCAGTAAATATCTTCTAAGATATTTTTTCTTCCACATTCGCTACATATCGCTAAATGTAGATTATTATTTTTATTAATCGTTTCTTGAACATCCTCAACTTTGCCAAATAAACTATAACCGTATAACAGTGTCATTCCAAGGACACCAAACAGAAAAATCATTATGCCAATAATAAGTAATGCCACATTAAAAATGACAATTGAGTATAGTAAAAGTCCTAAACCTAAAAGCATTACGCCAATAATAATTAATAAATATACTTTCTTAATCATCTAATCATCCTTAATGTAACGTTGCATTACAATTAGTACATCTTGTATTAGATGTATGGTTTAACGTTGAACAGTAATCACAGACAACTTCAGGTGCATAGTTATACCCACAATACGGACAATGCGTTTCATCAATGCCAATTGTCGCACTACAACTAGGACAAACCTTACCGTATTGCGTATCTTCCGTTTTATTTTTAAGACTACGACTATAATGCGCAATACCACCAATCGCTAATAATATAGCCATCCAAACCATTAAATCTACTATTGCATCCATCGAAAATCCACCAGTTATAAACCCAAATAATTGGATAATAATAATTATAATCATAATTCTTTTTGTTCTGCTACTCATCAAATCACTCCTAGTATAATTCTAATATTGTTTCGCCTTGATTCATACTTACTTTTCGGCGATATATTCTTTTACTTCTTAATTTATTTTTATCTCGAACCATGTCTTTAAGGACATTACCCCCATGAAAACCATGAATAACAACAATCTCATCAACATCATTCCCACAACTAGCAATAAACTTTTCTAACACTTTTAAAGCATCATATTCAACGTAGCCGTGAATATCAATTTCAACTCGCATATTATTCATCCCTTTTCAGCATAATATTTTCTTCTTTAGTTAAATTTCTTCGACCATACTTTTCTAAATGGTCATCAACAATCTTTTTCATAATCTCATCATTCCCAATCATTTGATCTACAAGTTCTAAATCAACACCTTGAGTAAATGGACAACTTTGAATACAAATCCCACAATCAGTTCCAGTATGGTCCCACATCTCATAACAACTAACATCATCAAACTTATAAAACTGACGACCATTAACAACACGTGGTTTATGAGTTATTGCATTACTTGGACAATTGATTAAACAAAGGGCACATGCTTTACAAAAATCTTTTAATCCAAAATCAATTGGATGATCAAGATCCAGTTCTAAGTTAGTAAAAACAGCCCCAATTCTAACATTATCACCGTATTCTTTAGTTATTAAATGATTACTTATTCCAATCTCACCAAGACCAGCGTCATAAGCTAAGGGCACGAGTGGCGCTAAGTAATATTCTGAGTTATTTAAAAACGCATCATACCCAATTGATTTAAGGTAGATAGCAACCCGTGCTCCAACGTCCGCTATTTGATAATAAGCAAGCTCAGTAGCAAGCAACTCCTCAAAAAACGGTGCCCGGTTCATTAATTCTTTCTTCATTAAAATAGTAAAGATAATTGCATGAGAATATTTCGGTTTAATCTTCTCACCGTAATTATCTTTCAAAAGAGCATCACTTAATCCGCCAGAATGTGAATAGTATGAAAACTCATTAAGTTTTACAATTCCAACATCTTGTGCCCCAAAGTATTTAGTGATTTCTTTAATGTTTTTAGCAAAACTTGGTTTAACATTTTGTTTCTCACATATCTCAAAGTTCTCAACTGTATCAAATAAACTTTTTATTAACACCTTATTATTACTTGATAATGGTGAAAATAACTTTTTAAAATTATCATCTTTTTTTAAGGCATCACGAAAAGAAGAATTCCGATATGGATCATCTTTAATTTTTTGTTCATGTTTATCACGATAATATTCATTATATAAAACACTATCTTCTTTTAAATTTAATCGTGAGAAAAATGTATTTCTTTCATCATACTTTTTCATATTAATCACCAACCGTATTATAACATAAAAAAAACGAGAGAAAAATTTTCTTTTATCTCGTTTACATTTTTATTAATCAGCACAGATTGGAGCACTTGCCACATACCCATTTAATTCAACACTCATACTTTCAATCACAATATCGATATAAGGTCGATCATAACTATCTGTATAAACATTAGCGATATAGTCAAGGACATTAAAACCACTGACAACTCCACCAAATGCAGCGTAGTATCCGTTTAGTGTAAATGAATCTTGATGGACGATAAAGAACTGACTTGTCGCACTGTCTTCATCTTCAGTTCTTGCAGTTGATAATACCCCGCGGTAATGTAATAAATCATTTTCAAATCCGTTTTCACTAAACTCTCCTGATATCGGACAAGGAGTTGATGCTAGTTCTCCTGCTTGAATCATAAAGTCAGCAATAACCCGGTGAAAGACTACATCAGTATAAACGTCATTTTCAATATAGTTAATTAAGTTGTTTACCGTGTTAGGTGCAAGACTTGGAAATAACTCAATCGTAATTACCCCAATATCTTTTATTGTAATTGTTACAACTGGATTACCTAGACTCATATATTCATAATACGGTAAATTGTGTTTATAAATAATTCCTTCTTCAGGAATATCAATTATTTCAACATCATCATCATCTTTACAAGAAGATAATGTAAATACAAAAAATACTGCAACTAATACTAATACGATTTTTTTCATTATACACCTCGGTTTATTTGTGTTTTTTTTCTGTTGTCACCTAACGCTCTTTTTATATTTAAGAATGGAATATCGTTTCTAATTCTTTCTTTATAAAAACTTAAAAACTTTTTAGCTCCATCAGTATTTCTAAATTCATCTGACTCTTGCATTATAACACTATATAAAACAAATTCTCTTAATTTTAAAAATTTAAGTAAATGATCAAACCATGTATAGTCTAACTTATTAACTGATAAATACCCTTCAAAAAAGTGTCTTAAAAACTGATAAGTGTAATCACCTTTTTTATCATTATCTAAATTATATTTATAGACATACATATAAAAGATAATAACCGCTATATCACTAATAAAGTGTTTATAACTAGTGTCATCCCAGTCAAAAATAGTTAACTTGTTTGATTCATAAAACATATTTTTAAAATGCAGATCAGTATGGATTAATCCATATGAATCAAGATCTGTTGGTAAAGCTTTGATTTCTTCGATTAAAGCTTTAAATTTATCATAAATAAACATATCTTCTTCTGGCAAAACAACTTTTAATTGTGCTAAATGTTTTTCTTCATACCACTGCCCTCTTTTATGAATTGGTTGATAAGACTTTGTCAGTTTGTGAAACTTACCAACAACCTCACCAAAGTTTCTAAAGAAGTCAGGTGTTCGATCTTTAAGCACAACAAAATCGCCATCTGCTTTAGTAAATAGCGTAACAGTAAAATAGTTGCCATCATCAATTTTAATCGTCTCAGCAAGCTTATTAGCTCTTGTTTTAATAACTTGACTAACACTTGCTTGATTATTTGACAAATAATCAATAAATTCAATTTCAGCCAAGACATCATTGTATTCGCGATGATTACTATGAACGAGACGTAAAATAAATGGTTCCTTATTTAATGCTAACTCATAAACACAATTCTCAAAGCCACCAACAAAGAACACATCGGCAAATTTACCACCGTAAATCAATACTGCTTGGTTTATTATTTCATCATTAATTGAGCTTCTAATAGTTTTTTCCAAAACGATCACCTCTTAACTAATATTTTTATTTTTTTGCTGCTTTATTAAAAAATTTATCAATCTCAAATTCAAGTTTATCTTGATTTGAGATTCTTAAATAATGACTCCAGTTTTTAGGATATAACCCTAAGTATTTATAGTTAGTATACCGGTCATCAATTAATATTGCAACACCTCGGTCGTTTTTAGTTCTGATTACTCTTCCCACAGCTTGGATAACTTTATTCATTCCCGGATAAGTATAAGCATAGTCAAACCCTTCATCAAATAAATCATCAAAATGAGATTTTAACAATTGATTATACTTATTAAATTGTGGAAGGGCAACGCCAACAATTAACACACCGCTTAACATATCACCGATATAATCAATTCCTTCACTAAAACTTCCCCCCAGAACAAAGAAACCAATCTTCGTTTTTTTACCAACTTTGGTAAATGAGTTTAATGTTTCATTTCGTTCACTAAATCTCATCTTTCTTTGTTGAACAAAAACTTCATAACCATCATCACTAAATTCATCTAAAACCATATTTAAATATTGGTATGAAGGAAAGAAAACGATATAATTCCCGATTTTACTAGATATAAGGTTATAGATTGTATCAATTACATCGGGGATTGATCTTGTTCGGTCTTTATACCTTGTTGATACATTATCAACAACGTATATTCCTAAATGGTCTTGTTTAAATGGTGAAGGTATTTTAATACTTTTCCCCTCACCAGCAGTAATTAGTTTTACATAATAATCAATTGGTGAAAGTGTTGCACTAAAAAATGCGATTCCTTTAACTCTTCTTTTGATTATATCAAGGATGAATTCACTAGCGTCAAGACAAGACAAAGTAATACTGATATCATCGTAATTCTTTTCAACTATATAACGGTATTTATCATTATAATATTCACTGATTTTATTAAATTGAATCAACTCAAAATAACCATCTAAAATTTTATCCCGGTTTGGTATCTTTTTATTTTCAGCTAAAACGCGATCAATTTTTAAAGTAATTTTTTCAACTAAACTTAACAGTTCATAATCAGCTGCATTTTGATAATAAAAAGTTGATTTATCCAGTTCAATTTGTTCAGCATATTCTTTAATATACTCTATTAGTTTCGTAATCTGAACTTTTGGACTTGGTTTTACTTTTGCTGTTGCTTTTTTTAAGTCGTAAAGCGTTGAAAGATTTAGCTTCGCTGAATACATTGATCTTGTTCGATCAATTAAGTTATGCGCTTCATCTACTAACAGTTTTGGTTTAAAATAGTCATCATCAAAGTATCTGATTAAATGAACTCGTGGATCAAATGCATAGTTATAGTCACAAACAACAATATCTGAAAAATTAGATAATGTTAAACTAAACTCGTGTGGGCAAATATTATGATATTTGGCATAGTCAGTAATGATATCTTTTGTGAATAAATCTGTATGAACAAAAATATCATTAACTGCTTCTCTTTCCCGGTTAAAATATCCTTTACTATACGGACAAATTTCAGGATCACAATCGACTTTATCCATTAAACACATTGTTTCTTTTGAATTAATAATTGTTGTTTTTGATTTTAATCCCGATTTTTTTAAAAGATTTATTGTATCAACAACAATTGCTTTTCCAGCGTTTTTAGCAGTTAAATAAAATATTTTTTCCCGAGGATCTTTAATTGTTTTTAATGCTGAAAACAGTGAAGCAACAGTTTTGCCAACGCCAGTTGGCGCTGTTGAATATAAAATATCATTAGTTATTAATGTTTGATATATCGCTCCCATAAATTTATATTGGCCTTCACGATATTCTTCAAAAGGAAAATTTAATCCTTCAATTGAAGTGATTTTACTTAACTGATGGGCGTCGTATATTTTTAACCACGATGTATACTTTTCAATTGTTGCTTCAAAGAAATTAACAAGCTGTGATTTATTATATCGTTTATTAAAAGATTTAGTTTCATAGCCTTCTACATATATATATGTTAGACGAACATTAATTGATTTCTTTTTATGTTTTATCAAATACATATAAGCATACATTTTAGCTTGCATTAAATGTTCTGGTCTTGTATCAATCTCTAACATCTTTAAATCAACTTTTGTACTCTTAATTTCTTCAACAATTAACTTATTGTTTTCAAGTAACAATCCATCCATTCTACCAGTGATATGAAAACTATAATTTTCGTAGTCAAAAAGAGTTTCAACTGAAACCTCTTTTTGATCATCTTTTTGATATTTATTTTGTAAATACTGATGAGCTTCTGTTCCTTCTAAAGCACGTTTATTAGATTGAAACTCACCGACTAAATCGCCACCACTATAAAGAAATTGTACAATCTCTTTAGCGGTAATCTTAATATTTTTCATTTAATCACCTGTAAAATCAATATATCAAAAACAAGTGACTAAGCACTTGTTTTTTCTTTATACATAACAGTAATATTTTTATTATTGGAATTAACCACTTTTAAATTATACTTATTAGCTATAAAGTTTAATGTATCTTCGGTATAAAACGAGACATGTGTTGCATCGCGGCGATACCACCAATTTGTAAAATCTTCAATCGGCATCGTTCTAAAAGACGTCATAATCACTAAGTATCCGCCCGGAGCTAATAACCCACTTAAGTGTTCAAATTCTTTCATTGGGTTAAAGAAGTGTTCTGCAACTTCAGTTGTTGTTATTAAATTATATTTATGATTTAAATATTCTGAATTATTATGATAAAACGGATCAAACATATACATATCTAATCCTAAACGTTTT
>JASFZA010000085.1:0-10205 GCA_045046715.1 Candidatus Izemoplasma sp. | reverse complement strand
CTAAAATAAAATTTAAACACCTACATTTAGGAACAAGATTATCTTGTTCCTTTTTTTTACAATTTTTTGTGATCAGGACAACTTATTAACAATTTAACTAAACGATTTATTTATTTAAAAAATAAAACTCAAGTAAAATAGTTTTCTTTTTTAAATAATATGTTAAACTAACTTTGACAAAAGAAGAATAGGTGACAGCAATGAAATTATTTTATAATGACTTAAAAAAAACACCAATTTTAACAATTGGTTTTCTATTTTTATCATTGGGGATGGTTTTAACTTTAAAATCTGGACTAGGAATGTCTCCTTGGGGAGTATTTCATACCGGGTTAGTTGAAATGACAGGAATGAGTCTTGGGGTAATTACTCAAGTATTTGGTTTATTTGTCTTATTAATTTCTATGATCTTTGTTAAAACAAAGGTTGGAATTGGAACAATACTAAATATTGCAATAATCGGAATATTTGTTGATGTATTTGATGAGATTATAACTTATGTACCAAGTACATCTTATCTTGAATATGGTTTGCTGTTAGTTGGATTAGTACTTATGACTTTTGGTCGTGCTTTATATATCAGTGCTAAACTAGGAGCTGGACCAAGAGACGGTTTATTTGTTGGATTAAGTAGTCTTTTTAACATTGAAGTTAAATATATGAAACCGCTAATTGAATTAACAGTTTTAATAATTGGTTATTTTCTTGGTGGTGAGATTGGAATCGGAACTGTCATCTTAGGTTTAAGTTCAGGATACTTTGTTCAATCATTCTTTAAAGTATTAGGATATAACCCGAGAATTGATAAACAAGGTGGAATCGATGATTATATCGCAAGCTATAAAAGTAAAAAGACTTCAATTTGAAGTCTTTTTCATTATAATTTATTGTATGCAATTAAACCTTCTTTTAGAATATTCATTGCAATTTTCATTTTATCTGTATTTAATACGTATGCAATTCTAACTTCATCAACACCAAGTCCTTTTGTAGCGTAGAATCCTTCTGCTGGTGAAAGCATAACTGTTTCACCATTAACATCAAATTCTTCTAAAAGCCAAATAACGAATTTTTCAGCATTATCAACTGGCAGTTTGGCTACAAGGTAAAATGCTCCTTTAGGTTTTTCACAAACAAGCCCTTCAATTGATTGAAGTGTTTCATAAACAATGTTCCTTCTGTTTTCATATTCTGCTTTTACGGAAGTAGTGTATTCATCACTTAAACCATATAATGCAGCTGCCCCAACTTGTTCTAATGTTGGAACACATAAACGAGCTTGAGCAAGTTTTAATATGTTGTGCATTAAGTCAGGATTTTTAGATGATATTGAACCGATGCGTGCGCCACATGCAGAATATCTTTTTGATACACTTTCGATAATAGCAACACGGTCACTTACATCTTTAAATGTTCCCATTGAAATACTTTCTAATCCATCAAATGCAAATCCACGGTATACTTCATCACTAATTAAGAAAATATCTTTCTCAATTGCAATTTCAGCTAACATTTGAAGTTCAGCTTTAGTATAAATTGTTCCGGTTGGATTCCCTGGATTTGAGAACAATATTGCTTTTGTTTTTGGTGTTATTAATTTTAAAATTGCTGTTTTAGATGGTAATCTAAAACCATCTTCAGGTTTTGTTGTAATTGGTTTAATAACAACGTTGACTGCTGATGTAAATCCATTGTAATTCGTATAGAATGGTTCAGGAACCAAAATTTCATCACCGGGATCGCATAATGCGATTGACGCTAAAATAATTGCTTCACTACCACCATTGGTAATTATTATCTCATTTTCATTAAAGATGATATCATCTCTTTTAAAGTAATCTCTAATCGCGCTAATTAAAACAGGTTCACCTTGACTGAATGAATATTTTATAACTCTAGTGTCGTAATTATTAATTGCATCCATAAAAACTTTGGGTGTCTCAATATCAGGTTGGCCGATATTTAAATGATAGACTTTTTTACCTTGAGCTTTTACTTTTGTCGCGATGGGAACTAGTTTTCTAACTGGTGATTCTTGCATTGATAATACTCTTTTAGATAGTTTCATTTTATTGGCTCCTTTACAATATAAAATCACCATTATTTTACCACTCTAGAATAGATAAAGCAATAGAATAAACTTGCAAGAAAATATTAGTTAAATAACGAAGAAAAATGAGTAAAGTTTGAATGACAAATATGGCTTGTCAGCGTTAATAGACAATGAAAACATTTTCATACTTTTTGGTAATTTTTAATATAATAAAATAGCTCAATTAAGCTATTTAAAAAGAATGTCGCTTTTTTCACTTATTTTGTTGAAAACGCTTGTTTTTAATTGTAAAAATTGTTAGAATCTAAATGAATGGATTTTCAAAAATAGAGAGGATGATTTATATGGAATTAAAACTGTTTATACCAGGTCCAGTTAATGTAGAAAAGGATGTATTAGAGAAGTTTGCGACACCGCAAATTGCTCATCGTTCTAAGGGGGCATCGGACTTACAAGAAAGCATATCAAAAAAATTACAAAAATTGATGTATACAGAGGATTTAATTATCTTATCTACTTCTTCAGGAAGTGGAATTATGGAAATGGCAATTAGATCTACAACTAAAAAAAGAGTTGCTGTATTCAGTGTTGGAGCATTTGGAGACAGATGGTTTAAAATGGCAAAAACTAATGCGATACCAGCTGACTTTTTCAAAAGTGAGCCAGGTAAGCCAACAACACCAGAAATGGTTGAAGAAGCTTTAAAAACTGGTTTATATGATGTTGTAACTGTAACTCATAACGAAACTACAGCTGGGTTAATGAATCCTGTTTATGAAATTGGTCAAGTTATTGCTAAATATCCAGGAGTTATTTATTTAGTTGACGCTGTTAGTTCATTAGGTGGAGCTAAACTTGAGGTTGATAAATGTAATATTGACATATGTTTAACTTCGACTCAAAAATGTTTAGGACTTCCTCCAGGATTAAGTGCTGCATCTGTAAGTGAAGCTGCTTATGAACGTGCTTTAACTGTTGAAAATAGAGGGTTCTATTTAGATTTAGTTAATGTTGTTAATCGTGTTAAAAAAGATTTTCAATATCCAACAACACCAGCGACACCTCATATGTGGGGACTTGATTATAAATTAAATAAAATTTTAAATGTTGAAGGATTAGATAATAGATTTGATCGTCACACATTACTTGCAAATATTGTAAGAGAATGGGCAACAAAACATTTTGCATTATATGCAGAAGAAGGATATCGTTCTAACACTGTAACAACAATCCTAAACACTAAAGGATTTAGTGTTGGCGATTTAAATAAAGAATTAGGTAAACGTGGGTATATGATTTCTAATGGTTATGGAGATTTAAAAGAAAAAGCATTTAGAATTGCTCATATGGCCGACTGTAAAGTTGAAGATTTAAAAGCGTTATTAGTAGAAATAGAAGATATTTGGAGTCTATAAGGAGAGATTATATGTATAAAATTTTAGCAAATGATGGAATAGATGCATCAGCAGCAACTAAATTAGAAGAACTAGGTTATAGCGTTGATACTAATCATTATGATGGTGCAGACCTTGATCAAAAGATTAAAGAAGTGGATTGTATTATTATCCGTTCAGCAACAAAAATACGTATTCCTTTAATTGATGAAGCTTTAATCAGTGGACAATTAAAATTAATTATCAGAGCAGGAGTTGGGATTGATAATATCGATCACGCTTATGCAAAAGAAAAAGGAATTATTGTAAGAAATACACCTAACAGTTCAAGTGACGCAGTTGCTGAACTTGCAATTGGGCATATGTTTAGTTTAGCCCGACATATTTACATTTCAAATGTAACGATGAGAAAAGGTGAATGGAATAAAAAAGCATATAAAGGAATTGAACTTAATGGTAAAACTTTAGGGTTAGTTGGTTTTGGTAGAATAGCTCAAAGTGTAGCTAAAAAAGCGATTGGACTTGGGATGAAAATTTTATATTTTGATATCCAAGGTAAATACAATCTTTTAGAAAACTGTGAGTTAGTTACAAAAGATGAATTACTAGCTCAATCAGATTTTATATCTTTACATATTCCGTTTGTAAAAGAAGATGGACCATTCTTAGATTTTGCAGATTTTGACAAAATGAAAGATGGAATGTATTTGATTCATACAGCACGTGGTAAAGTTGTAAATGAAGAAGCTTTATTAAAAGCATTAGATAGTGGTAAAGTATTTAGAGCAGCATTAGATGTATATGAAGAAGAACCTACTCTTAATGAACTTATTTACACTCATGACAGCATTAGCTTAACTCCTCACATTGGAGCATCAACAGCGGAAGCTCAAGCTAGAATAGGTTTAGAAACAATAGCAGTTGTACAAGAAATATTGTCTTAGGAGGACACTGAAATGGCAATAGTTAGACCTTTTAAAGCGGTAAGACCAAGAGAAGACTTAGTAGAAAAAATCACAACACATCCTTACGATACAATGAATCGCAAGGAAGCAAAAGCAATGGCGAAAGGAAACCCTTATTCATTCTTACATATTTCAAGATCTGAAATAGATTTCCCTTCATCAAAAGATGCAACATCTCCAGCAGTTTACAAAAAAGCTGGGAAGAACCTTAAAATATTTCAAGAAGACGGATTATTAATTCAAGATGAAACTCCAATGTTTTATATTTATCGTCAAATTATGAACGGTAATGAACAAACTGGATTTGTTGGAGCTACATCAATTGACGACTACGTTAATAATGTTATTAAAAAACACGAACTTACTTTACCAAGTAAAGAAAAAGATCGTATTAATAACTTTGATGCGTGTGATGCTAATACGTCACCAATCTTTATGACGTATCGTGATAATGATGAACTTAAAGCAATTTCAGATAACTGGGTAGATAAACATGAACCTTGTTATGATTTTGTATCAGATGATGATGTTGCACATATTGTGTGGACAGTAGATGATGAAGCAGTAATTGAACAAATTAATACTTTGTTTGATGGTATTGACAATTTATATATTGCTGATGGTCATCACAGAAGTGCATCAGCAGCAAAAGTTGCTTTAAAAAGAAGAGCTGAATATCCAAATTACTCTGGAGATGAAGAATTTAACTTTTTCTTAGCAGTAATCTTCCCAGAATCAGATTTGAATATAATGGACTACAACCGTGTTGTTCATGATTTAAATGAATTATCGGTTGAAGAATTTATTGATGAACTATCAGAAATCTTCGAAGTTAAAAAAACAAAAGGTCCATTTAAACCGATTGTTAAAAATACTTTTGGTATGTACATTAACAAAGAGTGGTATAAATTAACAGCTAAATTAGATAAGTTAGATATCAAAGATACACTTGACGGATTAGATGCTGCTATCTTAGAAACTCATGTTTTAAATAGAATATTAGGTATCCAAAACGTTCGTAACTCAAAACGTATTAGTTTTGTTGGTGGAATTAGAGGATTACATGGTATTCAATTAAAAACTGATAAAACTGACGGTGTTGGATTTGCATTATATCCTGTAACTATGGCAGAAATCATGGAAGTATCCGATTCAGGTAAAATTATGCCTGCTAAAACTACTTGGTTTGAACCTAAACTTAGAAGTGGGTTATTCGTTCATAAATTTGATCGATTTGAAGCTGCTCAAGGAGATAGTACTACAAGTAAAGAAACTGATGAATATATCCAGAGCGTCTTAGAAAATGTAAACAGAATTGATGGAAATCAAATTGAATTCGTTCAAGCTGTTACGGAAGTATTTAAATCTTTAGGACCAGTTATTGAACAACATCCTGAATATATTGAAGAAAATATATTAAGCCGTATTGTTGAGCCAGAACGTGCTATTGTATTTAGAGTTCCTTGGGTTGATGATGAAGGAAAAGTACAAGTAAATAGAGGATTTAGAGTACAATTTAATGGTGCTATTGGACCGTATAAAGGTGGACTTCGTTTTCATGAATCTGTTTATTTAGGATTAATTAAATTCTTAGGTTTTGAACAAATATTTAAAAATAGTTTAACTGGACTACCTATTGGTGGTGGGAAAGGTGGATCTGATTTTAGCCCTTTAGGAAAATCAGATGAAGAAATAAGAAGATTTGCCGAAAGCTTTATGACAGAGCTTTATCGTCATATCGGACCTAATATAGATGTTCCTGCTGGGGATATCGGTGTTGGCGGTAGAGAAATTGGATTTATGTTCGGGCAATATCGACGTATTAGAGGAGCATTTGAAAATGGTGTTTTAACTGGTAAAGGTTTAAACTACGGTGGTAGTTTAATTCGTCCTGAAGCAACTGGTTATGGGGCGACATACTTTGCACAAGAAATGCTAAAACATGATGGGTTATCATTTAAAAATAAAACTGTTGCAATCTCAGGTTTTGGGAATGTTGCATGGGGTGTATGTAAAAAAGTACGAGACTTAGGTGGTAAAGTTGTTACTTTATCAGGACCAGAAGGATATATTTATGATCCTGAAGGTGTTACGACTCAAGATAAAATTGACTACTTACTTGAAATGCGCGCTAATACAAATGGTAAGATTGAAGATTACGCAATTAAATTTGGTGTTGAGTTCTTTCCTGGTGAAAAACCTTGGGGACGAAAAGTTGATGTCGTAATTCCATCAGCAACACAAAATGAAATCTATCCAGTTGACGCACAAAGAATTATTGATAATGGAGTCAAATATGTTGTTGAAGCTGCAAATATGCCAACAACAAATGAATCTTTAGAGTTATTTAAATCAAACGATGTAATTGTTGGACCTGGTAAAGCTGCAAATGCCGGTGGGGTAGCAACAAGTGCTTTAGAAATGACACAAAATAGTATGAGAATATCTTGGACAGCTGAAGAAGTTGACAAGAAATTACTTGAGATTATGAAAAACATCTATAACAGTTGTGTACGTTCAAGTAATCGTTATGGATTTGGTTACGATTTAGTTGCAGGAGCAAATATTGCTGGGTTTGTTAAAGTTGCTGATACTATGATTAGTCAAGGTAAATATTAACAAATAGAAGTTACCTTAATAAGAATAATAAGGAGTGAAATTCAATGGGTTATGCAAAAGGAGAAACGGAATTTAGATATCGTGTCGAGTATAAAGAAGGCAAATGGCAACAAGGTGCTTTGACAGATGATAAATATATACGTATTCATGAAGCATCAAATGTATTTCATTATGGGCAGGCACTATTTGAAGGATTAAAAGCATACAAAACTAAAGAAGGTAAAATTCAACTATTTAGACCTAATTTAAATTTTATAAGAATTAATCAAAGTCTAAGAAGAATTGTTGCTCCTGAAATTAGTGAAGAACTATTTTTTGAAGCAGTTACTAGTGTTGTAAAAGCAAATGCAAAAGATATCCCCGAATATGGATTAGGACAATCACTTTATATCAGACCTTTTGTAATTGGGATTGGTTCAAATCTTGGTGTGAAACCTTCAGATAATTATTTATTTAGTGTATTTTGTGCACCTGTTGGAACTTATTTTGAAGGTGGATTAAAAACATTAGACTTTGTAACAACTGACTTTGACCGTGCTAGTGCAAATGGAACAGGACAAGTAAAAGTTGCAGGTAACTATGCCGCTAGTTTATATCCGAGAAATCTTGCATTAGAAGAAGGTTATGCGGGTGTAATTTACTTAGATCCATTAACACATACAAAAATAGACGAAGTTGGTGCTGCAAACTTCTTTGGAGTAACACATGACAACGTGCTTGTAACTCCTAAGTCATCTTCAATTTTACCAAGTATAACTAAACGTTCGATACTATATATCGCAGAACATATGCTTGGAATGAAAGTTGAAGAAAGAGAATGCTTTATCGATGAAATCTCTGAGTTTAAAGAAGCAGGTGCATGCGGAACTGCTGCAATTATTACACCGATAGGTTCAATAACTCACAAAGGACATCGTCATCAATTTAATACTGAAGTTGGTCCAACAATCAAAAAGCTTTATGAAACTCTATTAGGTATATACTATGGAGACATTGAAGCTCCTGAAGGATGGATTAGAGAAATAGAGTTGTAAAAATATTAAAAGGATCATTTAAAATGATCCTTTTTTTTGCGTTAAATGTCGTTTTTTTATAAAAAAAACAGCTTAAATTAATAAGCTGTTAAATTAAATCGTTAATTTTTTTTGCAAGACCAACTAGTTTTCTTTTAGGTACGCTACAGATTGCGACACGTAATCCAAAATCTACTTGAACAGTAAAAATGTGAAGTTTTTGTAGTTCATCATAAACTCGAACCTTTTCGTCTTCATCTTCAATTTTGACAGTAATAAAAAAACCTTCTTTGTATGGATAAATTGGCAAATTCACAAGCGACGCTTCCTCTAAAAATATTGTTGAACGTTCTTTTAAAAGGTCTACATAAACTTGTTTTTCTGCCATAAAATTTTTGAGTAACACTTCATCTGTTGTCACCTTAGCAAACAATTTCATTGCGCCGTTATTTACAGTTGACCAGATACTTCTGGCACTGTAGATTGCAGCGTTTTTAAAATCATTTAATTGTGCTTTATTTTTTGTAATTACAACTTGTGCTCCAGCACGAGCACCATAGGCAGTTAATGTTTTTGAAGTGCTAAAAGCAATTACAACCATCACATTCTCGTTAAGATTATTGAATTTCTTAAAGTGCTTTTTCCATTCATTACCTTTCATGTTGTAATCAACATAAGCAATATCATTTAGTAATATTACTGGTCCTCTTTCACTTAATTCGTTTGTAAAGTTAAGGACTTTATCCCATTCATCTTCAGTAAGTGTATATCCGGTAGGATTATGACAAGGATCATTAATAATAGTAAGTACTTTACCTTGTTTGTCCATTACTTTATTACAAATATCAATATATGATTGAATATCAAATTTGTTATCTTTAAACATATTATAATCTTTTAATGTAATATCAAATTCAGCAGCCATTGTTTTATATGGTCCCCAACCAATATTTGGTTTAATTGCAATTTCTCCAGGATTTAATATATTTTTTAATGTACTACTTATTGCGCCAGCGCCACCAGGAGTGGCGATAATCTCACAGTTTATTTTTTCATCGATTGATTCGAATAACCATTTATAGATTGCGGCATTATAATCAGGATTACCTTGGATGCTAGCAGCATACTTTGCTTTTTGAATATTATCAATATCTTTAAATGGTTCCCAGACACTGTTATATGCTACAAACTTTGAATCTTCCCCAAAGATTGTACCGAGTGTTGCATCAATACATTGATCGCCATAAATTAGGGCGTCTTCTTTAGCTTTAACAGCTGCTTTAAATACTTTGTCAACCATTACTTTCCCATCACTTTTAATATTTAAGAATTTATCCATTATTTCACCTCTATTTTATAGTAAGTTGCTAAATACGTTTAAGATACTTTGACTTGCTTCTTCAGGAAGAATATCGTGTCCGTGAAGTGAGTTAATGTAATCAACTCTTGATTGCATTCTTTGAATGAATAGTTTTTTGAATTTATCATTAGCAAAATCAGGGTTAAAGTTTTCGATATTTGCAAACATTATATCATTAACACCATCAATATTTTTGAATTTAATGTTATTTGAGACAATATCTTCAATTAAACCGAGTGTAATTGATTTAGAAATATCTTTGTCTAAAAATGATCCAGTGTTTAAAATATAACAGTCGACATCCTTATTTTCAAATAAATCTTTAAATTTAATATAATCATTTCGTAATGGATATAATCTAAAAGGATTAGCATATGGTTCAAATACAAGTTTATTTGGGTCTGCTCCATATTCAGCGGTTGTTCTTTTAGTAGCTAGTGTACTACCAAGTGCACTAGCTAAGATACTTGATTTAATTTGAATAATTGGGGGTAATGAATTATCTTTCATTATCCAGAATATTGAATCAACTTTATTGTCAAATTTGTTAACTCTATTTTTTGTCCAGAAAATACTTTTAATAGCTCGGCCATTACCGTTTCTTAAGTCTTCAGTAACAGGTACAACTAAACCTTCTTCATCAAGAGTAGCCCCAACATTTTGAATTGATAACAAGTATTTGTTATCATCACTTGATGTAGGATAATCTTGTACTTTATCGAAGTATGAAGGCTCTAAGGCGACGCTTGAAGCGTTTTCGTTAGAAATAACAAAGGCATCATCATGAAGCACGGTAACGTC